>LJTR01000318.1 GCA_001303465.1 Phycisphaerae bacterium SG8_4 | reverse complement strand
CTCGTGGGCAGAAACTGGCGCAGCATGAGCAACTGCTATAGCACTGCCACTGTTTACGGCGATGCTGACATTGGCGGGTTGGTCGGATCCGGTGGCGACGAGACCAACTGTTTCTGGGATGCCGAAGCATCAGGCCTTGCCGACAGCGCTGGCACAGGAGGCCTGAGCACAGCAGCGATGGGTGATATCCAGACCTACCTTGAAGCGGGCTGGGATTTTTTGGGGGAAATCCAAAACGGCTTCCATGAGACCTGGCAGATGCCTGAAGGAGGCGGTTATCCCGTGCTCAGCGCTTTCAACGGTTACATCCCGCCTCAACTGCCCGGTAAGGGAACTCCCGAAGATCCTTATTTGATATCTGAGGCCATGGAGCTGGGAACCGCGTACTACAGTCCTGGAGGTTGCTACAAGTTGGTCGCGTCTGTCGATCTGTCCGGCATCACGTGGTCGGCCGCCGCGCTTCCGGCATTCGCCGGTGTGTTCGACGGTAATGGTCAGACTATTGAGAATCTGACAATCTCTGGCAAAGGCCTGATCGGTCTGTTCGGTTGGCTCCAGAAAGGCTCTCAGGTCAAAAACCTGGGCGTGGTGGACGCCAACGTAGTGGGTGGAGATTATGAAAATGGAATCCTTGCGGGCTGCAACCTGGGCGGTGTGATCAACTGCTACACTAGTGGACACATCCAGGCGAGCGGTTATGTGGGCGGGCTCATAGGAAACAACGAGCGTGGCAGTATAATCGACTGCCACAGCACGGCCTTTGTCCGTGGTGGCGGCGATGTGGGCGGACTCATAGGACGGAACCTGGACGGCATTGTGGACAACTGCCACAGCAGCGGTTCCGTTTACGGTCGTGACGTCAATGACACGGTTGGCGGCCTCATCGGGTCTAACCACCATCAAGGCAATGTGAGCAACTCTTACAGCACCGGGGTCGTCTGCGGTATTGTCTCTGACGGCGACGGCCGGCGATGGGGGAGTGTCGGCGGCTTGGTGGGCGCCAACACCTATGGGCGCTTGATCGATTGCTACAGCACTTCAACAGTCGCTGGTGACAACAATGTCGGCGGCCTCGTGGGGCGAAACGGCATCTCGGGCTGGGGCCCGGGTCTTGCGGGTATCGTGGCCAACTGCTGTAGTACCGGAGAGGTCTCCGGCAATACCTCTTTGGGTGGGCTCCTGGGCTGCAATGAAAAAGGCAGAATAGACAACTGTTACAGCACCGCTGCAGTCACTGGAGACGTGCAAATTGGCGGACTGGGGGGAAGAAACGAGGACAGTATATCCAATTGTTACAGTACGGGCACTGTAGCTGGAAATATCGATGTGGGCGGGCTCCTTGGACATAGCCGGGGCGACGTCACCGATAGCTTCTGGGATATCGAGACCTCCGGCCTGACAAGCAGCTACGGAGGAACGGGCAAGACCACCGGCGAGATGCAAACGCCCGACACGTTCCTTGAAGCCGGCTGGGACTTCATCGACGAAACCGCAAACGGCACCGAAGACGTCTGGTGGATTCCCGAAGGCCAGGACTATCCCAGACTGAGGTGGGAATCCAGTAATTGACCGCTGACTGTTTCTTTGCGTTCTTGCTGCCGATTCTTTCGTCATAACGGCGGTACCGTGCCGTACGGACATGGATTACGTCATGAACGATAGTCTTTTGGCCAATTCTCTGGTATAATCTGCTGTGTTGGTATGAAACCTGGGAGAAACCTTGGCTTGTCGGCGGCCCCAGACCAGCAGCGCGCGATGTGAGTGGATGTGTTTTCTCGGGAGAATCGAAAACGGGGGGAGAAGGCCCAAGCAAATGACAAACACTGCAGATCTGAAGACTTGGTTGTTCGTTTCTTCTGTTTTGGCCCTGCCTCTCGTTCTGACTTGCATAGCCGGAGCTTCCGACGCAGGCCTTGTCGGCTGGTGGACGTTTGACGATGGCTACGGGACTACTGCTATTGACTCTTCAGGCCACGGCTTCGATATATCGCTGCATAATACAACATGGGAAAATGGGGTATTGGGCGGCGCGCTGCATTTCCACGGCGCCGGTAACGGACACGTGGGGAACTTCAGCTACAGTAACAACGCTATAACGGTGTGCGCCTGGGTGTGGCATGATTCGTTCAGAATCAGTAAGATCGAGCGATACGTGACGGTGGCTCCGGAAGTCGCGGTGATTCGCAAGGAGGGAAATGGTTCACTACACTTCTACATCAAAACCAACGGCAGCCTCCGACACCTGTGGGTCAGTGGCGTCCTCGCAGAAGGCAGGTGGCAGCATATTGCAGGCATTTGGGATGGGCTCACGCAGCGCCTGTATGTCGACGGCGTTGAAATTGCCAGCCAGGAACCTGGTGGTGTTTTGGGCAACACTTCCAGTGTAGAGATAGGCTCCGTAGGCGAACCCTTTAATGGGATGTTGGATGAGGTTCGCATCTACAACCGTGCGCTGGTGAAGGCTGAGATTCAGATTCTTCTGCAAAGAGAGGATTCTCCATTTGCCTCTAATCCCACGCCACCAGATGGCGCCTCATTGGTGGATACGGACGTGACACTGAACTGGACGCCTGGCTTTGGGGCACAACTACATCGCGTGTACTTCGGCGACAATCTCGACGATGTCAAAAACGCAGCCCAGGGAATACTCCAGTCGACGCCGAGTTTTACTCCCGGCGCGCTTGAGCAGGGCAAGGCTCACTATTGGCGAGTCGACGAATTTGATGGAGCTACCTGGCACAGAGGTGACATCTGGAGCTTTACGACCGCGCGCGTCGGCGGGGAGTGGACGTATGATGGCGGCATTCTGGTAGGCGCTTACTACTATCCCTGGTACGGTCCGGCAACACATCGGGTATCAGAGTCACTTCGCGGGCATCTGGTGCCGGAACAAACTGCCGAACTCGGCGAATACGACAGCTCCAGCGCAGAGGTGATTGCCGGGCACATCGATTACAGTCACCGGGCCAATATCCATTTCTGGGCGTGTAGCTGGTGGGGACCGCAGACAAACGAGGACAACATTCTCAGAAACTGCATCCTGCCCCATGAATATGCTGGCGAGCTGAGGTATGCTATCCTGTACGAATCAACCGGTCGGTTGGGATCCTTCTCAAATCCTGATTACTCCAATCTTTCATCCGACTTTCGATATTTAACTGCCAACTGCTTCGGTAATCCAAACTACCTGAAAATCAAGGGGCGGCCCGTAGTCTTTATATACCTCACGCGGGTGTATTTTCGTAATACACCAAGTTACGATGCACTCGCCGCCTTGCGAGTCGAATTCCCTGATTTGTACATCATCGCCGATGACATATTTGGCCGCAACTACTCATCGGCCAGTGTACGCAAATGGGATGCTGTTACAGCCTACGATGTGTACGGCCAGACGCTGCAATCCTACGGGTCGACCAGAGCTGCGCTCGATCAGCTAGAGAGGATCTTGTCTGAAGCCAAAATGGCTGCCAATGGCGTGGGGGTAGGGCTGATCCCATTCGCAACGCCTGGATTTAACGACAAGGGTGTTCGGGGCGGTCATAATGGTGCACCTCGTTATTTTGAAAATGAGTCTACATCCGTCGAAGGTGATTTGTTCAGGGCAATGCTTCGTGATGTGGTTGTGCCCCAAGTTGATCCGTTAGCCGCGAATATCCTGATGGTTACCTCGTTCAACGAGTGGCATGAGGACACGCAGATTGAGCCCACGGCCGGGACAGGTGGTTCGACCAACATAGACGATTCGGCGGCCGGCAGCGACTACACTCAGGGCGACTACTATGTCGACTACGGGTATCTGTACCTGGATATCCTGTCCGAACAAACATCCTTCCTTCAGATTGACTCCCTGCCTGAGGCATTGGACACAAATCTGCATTTCACCACGGGCGGCGCTGCGGATTGGATCGGCCAGACTGCAACATATTACCATGATGGTGATGCCGCGCAGAGTGGGGATATCACACACGAGCAACAGTCGCTGTTGCAGACAACCGTTGGCGGCGCAGGGACGGTGAGTTTCTACTGGAAGGTATCTTCGGAGACGTTGTGTGACTTTCTCGTATTCTACATTGATGGTTCAGTTCAGGACAGAATTAGCGGATCAGTGGACTGGCGCCGGATGACATACGAGATCACTGATTCGGATCTTCATGCATTGGAATGGCGATATACCAAAGATGCAGGCACGAACTCTCGCAGCGACTGCGGCTGGGTTGACAAAGTGGAATGGGTGCCTTCTCCTTGACCATCCACGGTTCCGGGATTGAGGAGCGGCCAAAGATGCGGTGAAATTGGGCCTCCCAAACGGGAATTTATTTCGTGCATGTTCCTTGGACAAGAGTGAAATGAGCCAATTCACGGACAGAGTGATCAGGCGCGCTTTCGCCAGCAGCAACACTCGCGTCGTCAACAAATACTGAACATCAGCGTGCATCTGCGTTCATCAGCGGTTTCAACAGAAATGCTTTGGCCTCGGGTGCATCCTCGTCTTTCCAGCCGTAGAACAGGAGCATCCCATCCACAATGCTCCCGTCGGGTCTTGCTACCGGCTGAATGTTATTGTATTTCCAGCCCGGATATCTCGATCTGTCGGGTGTCAGGTCCCGCTCCCTTCTCCACGATTTGCCATTATCGCGCGATGACCATTGCTCAACGGCTCCGCCGCCGTAGCTGTCCATGTAGCCGCCCGTATCGAGATATCCGTCGCCGACGATCAGATAAGCATGCAGCGTACCGTCACCGTCTCTGGCCAGATGGCAGCTATTCCATTGGTGGTTCGAGTCGGTTATGGGTGTTTGTTTCCATCTTCCGCCAACGCGCCTGACGTAATAGTACCGGTGGTCCTCGAGCGTGTCTTCCGAGAGCACGTGGAGAAAGGCGGGATCGCCGTTGCCGTCAAGAATAATGGTGGGCGGCACGCCGGCTCCGCGCCATTTGGTGTCCCAGATCCGGCATCTTGCATCGGCCTGATCGATGTCGATGGGCGTATCCATCTGCTCGCCGTCGAAGTTGGTCACCTCGTGCGTTCGCAGGTCGATCCTGACGTAGTAAAGGTTGTACTTCCAGTCATTACCCACCGCGCGATCGTACCGCGGGTTGTAGAACCTCTTGGGATCGTTGGACTTGTTATCGTCGTAGGTCATAAACGCCACGTGGAGAAATTTGCCGTCGGCGCTCGGCAATACAGTCTGATAGGACGACCACTCGAACCTGCCCTTGCTATCCACATCGGTGACATCCGTCGGAGGCCCCATCCATGTTTTGCCGTTGTCGGCTGTAATGCGGTATGTCCATGAACTGGTGTGGCCCTCTGTGCGATAGTAAATCAATTCCTTATCGTCGTGTATGCGGAAGAACGTAGGATAGGATATGCCGGCAGCGATTTGCGCTCCGGCGACCCAATCGTCCAGGCCGGTTCCAATACTCGCCGGCTGTCTGGAGATTAAATGCGTGCCCGGGGTTCTGTGACAGCCGAAGAGGACATGCAGATAATCCTTTTCGTCCGCCCATATGACGGGTCCGTAATGGTGGTCGCGGCTCGCAGGCCCGAGTGTCACTACCTCGGAGAATTGGCGGCTGACCGGGTCATAAGTGACGGCCATAGGTTTGGTCGGGGCCTTGGGCTTGGCACCCATTCGTCCGCCGCCGTTGAAAACAATATGAACCTTGCCATTGAGACAGACTGCCTGGGGCCTCTGCCTGCGATCATAGAGCATCTTAATCTGCCCGCCCTGGCCAAAGGCTACAGCAAACCGGTCGGCCTGAATTGAATCAGCTCTCGTTTGTGCCGCTCGTTCCCGGTTCTCTGCGCAACCAATAACGGTTAACAAAACTAGACAAGTTAAAGATGACAAAGCGTTCTTGTTCATGACTCTTTCTCGTGTTTCTTGAGCTTGCATTTCGTCTGCATTCAGATCCCTCCGCTCGGCTTCGCCTCGGTGGGATGACAAAGTCGGTACTTTGAAATAGACACATAATAGTCGTTTCTCACGCCCGTGCAATGGCGGCTTCGACATCTTCGAGAGAAGATCAGA
>LJTR01000317.1 GCA_001303465.1 Phycisphaerae bacterium SG8_4 | reverse complement strand
ATGTGGTTTTTCGGTGAGACTGCTGACAACAGTCACGGGCAGACAAATACTCTCGCTGGAGACAACTTCAGTGCCAGGGGAAATTCAGTATACGGTACATTTTTTCCACTGGGGAGAGTCGGAGTCGGGAGCATCGGAGTCGGAGAGTTGGTCGGAGAGTTGGGTCGGACCTTAAAAAGTGATTCTGCTGAAAAAGTCCCCTTATATGCCAGAAAGTTTTTGACTTCGTGACATTATATTGTAGACTTGTTTCATATTCAATACACTGTTACGGAGAACAGCATGAGCATCCCCCAACAAGATCATCAAGCGACCTTTTACGATACCAGCTTCCTTGCTCAGGATCTATTCGACGCCAAAGATCGGTATGAGATCTTTCGCAGAGAGATCTTTCCTGCGTTGCAGGCTACCCGGGAGGATCTTTGTCAATTGTATTGTCTGGATAACGGACGGCCTGGGATTGAGCCCGTGCTGATGGCCGGAGTCACCCTCTTGCAGTTTATGGAAAAGGCACCTGACCGTAGGGCCGCTGAGAATGTACGGCTGCATCTGGGCTGGAAGCATGCCTTGAATCTTACAATTGACTATGCCGGATTTCATCCTACCAGCTTGGTTATCTTTCGAGACCGTTTGACGGATCATAAAGACGGACGACTTATCTTTGATGGTATCTTGCAGGCCCTGCACAAAAATGGATTGGTTAAACGACGTGGCAAACAACGGTTGGATTCTACTCATATTTTGGGGGCAGTTGCACGTATGGGCCGCTTGGAAGTCGTTCGTGAAACCATTCGACTGTTTCTCGAGGCTGTCGAAAAGATGGGCCTACAAATATCATTGAAGGATTGGTCGCTATTCTACGAACGTTATGTAGACTCTGACATTGCCTGGCATAAAATCAGCAAAGACAGCCTGAAAACAAAATTTCATCAGGCTGGCCACGATATGTTGGCGCTGCTTGATTGGGCCAAGAATCAGCCAGATATCCGTGAGCATCCCCAATACGAATTACTCCAGCGTGTGTTCAATGAGCAATACGAATTGACCGCCCAAGGGCCTCAACGTCGCAAACATGAAGCAAGTGGCGTGGTTAAGAATCCTCACGATCCGGATGTTCAGTGGGCATCCAAAGATCGTGATCACAAGAAGACGAACTGGGAAGGCTATAAAGCTCAAATCGCCGAGACCGTTCCAGCAGGCGCTACCTCGGAGCGTAAGAAAGGGCAACCTACGACTGGCTTCCTTACCGAAGTGACTACAACCGAGGCGATCGCCAGTGATTTTGCTGGTCGCGAGGTTGTTGAAAAGAAACAAGATGAACATGGTCTGGGTCGGGCTGATGAACAGTACGTCGATGGCGGTTATATTAGTGATGATACCTTGGCTGCTGCCCAGGCTCAAGATCAAGTGTTGATGGGCCCAGCGCGTCCTTCGCAGAATTCGTCAGGCAATTTATTTACTGCCGAATCGTTTGATGTGAGTATTGCTAATCGTCAGGCGATCTGCCCGGCTGGACACACCAGTACCCAGTGTAGTCGTCTGGAGAATCAACAGACTGGCCAAGTAGATTACCGATTTGAATGGAGTTATCTTTGTGACGATTGCCCTCTGCAATCCCAATGTACCAAGGCTCGTAGTGGTCGTCGCATGCTGGTGGTTGGTGAACATCACGATCTGCTTCAATCGCGTCGTCATGAAATGCAGACCAAGGCATTCCAAAAAGCCATGCATCAACGCAACGGGATCGAAGGAACCATCAGTGAGTTTTCCCGTAACGGTGGTCGACGTTCTCGTTATCGTGGGTTTGCCAAGACGTCGTTGTGTAATTATCTTCACGGTGCCGCGATCAATGCCAAACGCTGGATACGGTTATTGCAGTATCAGATGGCAGAAGCGGCCATAAGCGTACAGTAGAATGGATAGAGACGGCCCAAATGCTCATCAAACACCCTCGCACGGGTTACCAGTAGCATGATAGCCGCAAGAAGGTGCAATTCCATGTATATGGACGATTTGATAGAAATCTCGTCGATATAAGATGTTGTGACTAACAACTGGTCACCATCACTTAGGGAGGCTCTGAAACATGGGGTTTTCCAGCAGAATCAAACATTATAAGGGGACCTGAACGTATTGCAATGAGCAGCTCAGCTACAGGATGGGCATCCGGGCGCGCCGGTACTGCCCATGCGGCCCGGGCTCATTACACTAACTTGACAACAGAGAATTTTGTATTTGCTTAATCTGCATGAGCCCTTAACATGGACAGTACGATCGATAGTGACAATAGGACATCCAGTGAAACATTTGCGTAAATCGTGAATGCGCAAGTGGAGGTTTTATGAAGTGCTGTAAGTGCGAGGCCGCTATTCCCGATAATGCCAGGTTTTGCCCTGAATGTGGCTCCAGTCTGACTGACGCCGAGAGTCTTCGAGAACAATGCATTGCAGATGCGCATCAGTGCGAGGAGGCAATCAGTAGGGGTGAGGGCAGCAGGCCATTTATCCGCAAGAATGTCTTCAGTCGGCTGTCACAGTGGAGACAGGCAGCCGAACTTGGCGTGCGCGAGGCACAGTGGTTGCTTGGACGTTGCTGCGATGAAGGCCTTGGCCTCGAGAGAAGCGAAGTTCATGCAATCGGCTGGCATCTGAGGTCCGCCGAGCAGGGATATCCTGCGGCACAGAATCATATGGGCTCCTGTTATCAAAACGGCGACGGAGTGCCGCAGGATGAGACTGAAGCGGTTCAATGGTATCGCAAGGCGGCCGAGCAGGGATATGCAGTCGCGCAGGCCAATCTTGGCTGGTGTTATGATGCCGGATGCGGCGTGGCTGTCGATGAGGGCAGCTCTCCAGGGAGATGAAACGGGCCAGTACAATCTTGGCGTGCACTATGAATGGGGCAGCGCCGTTGAGGAGGACAAGAAAGAAGCAGTCAAATGGTATCGAAGGGCGGCCGCAAAGGGATACGAAAGGGCCAGCGAAGCACTTAAGAGATTGACGGATGAACTGGGCGAGGTCGATGAGTGCAGCGCTGTCGACGCGGCAGAGGCCGAACAGCAGTTCCGCACGGCCTGCAAAGATGTTCTGTCAGACGGCAAAGTGACTGTGGATGAAAAGCAGAGACTCAATAAACTGGCTGAATCGTTGAAGATGTCTGAGGAGACTGTCAAAAGGCTCTTTGACGAGGAGAAGGCAACTTTCAAGCGAGATCTGCAAAGACAGCGGGCCAGAGACGCAGAGCTGAAGTTCCGGATCGCGTGCAAGAACGCACTGGCCGACGGCAAAGTCACCGTCGATGAGAAGAAAGAACTCGAGACGCTGGCAAAATCGTTGAAGATGCCCGCCGATATGGTCAAGGGAATATTCGAGGACGAGAAAAGGGCTTTTCAGGCCGGCCAGAACGTGGCCCCGACCCGGAATGTCGAATTAATGTTTCGCAAGGCCTGCAAGAAAGCCCTCGCCGATGGAAAAGTGACGGTGGCCGAGGAGCGACAGTTGAAGAACCTGGCCAAATACTTCAAGATATCCAACCAGGTCATGAAAGAGATACTTAAGGACGAGGTAAAGACTTATAAGCAAAACCTGAGGAAGCGGCCGACACAGGCCGTGGAATTGCAGTTCCGCAGGGCCTGCAAGGAGGCTCTCTACGACGGAAAGGTCACTCCTTCTGAGGAGCGAGAGCTAAAGAGCCTGGCCAAATTCTTCAATATGTCCACGCCGGTCATGAAAGAGATACTTGTCGACGAGGTAAGGATATTTCGCAAGAATAATCCATAAGGTATGAGGGGATTATTGTGCTCCCGATTCAAAATTCTCCTTCTTGCTTGGGTAAGCGGCTTTACAATAGCAGGTTATGGCTTTGCTCGCGGGAATTTACTACCCTGAAGGGTATAAGAAACACTATCGGTCGAAAGGAAGACTCATGAAAGGTAAGACAGTTCAAAAAACAGAGGAATTCAGCCGCAGAAACTTCATCAAGACCTCAACAGTGGCCGGCGCCACGGCGCTGTTGTCGGGAAGTGAAAGAATGTTCGCAGCGGGCTCGAATAAGATCCGTGTAGGTCTGATCGGCTGTGGCGGACGCGGAACGTATGATACGACAAATTGCCTGAGCTGTGCCGAGAACGTGGAGCTTGTGGCGATGGGAGACATTGTCGCCGACCGTCTGGGCCGCAGTCGCAGCCAGCTTACAGAAAAGCTGCCCGACAAGGTGAAGGTGACCGACGATACATGCTTCGTCGGCTGGGACGCCCACAAGAAGGTACTGGCTTGTGACATAGATCTGGTAATTCTGACCGAACCGCCCCACTTTCGCCCGGGCCACTTGCGCGCAGCGGTTGAAGCGGGCAAGCATGTGTTCATGGAGAAACCGGCCGCAGTCGATCCCGTCGGCGTTCGCTCGGTGATAGAGTCGGCTGAGATAGCCGATCAGAAGGATCTGACGATAGTAGCGGGGACGCAGAGTCGCCGTGTGGCGCATCTCGTAGAGGGCATGAAGAGAATTCACAATGGCGATATCGGCCAAATCGTAGGCGGCCAGTGCCTGAGAATAGGCGGCGGAATGCTCAACTGGTCCGAGGCGACGAGACAGCGCCAGCCCGAGTGGTCTGATATGGAATGGCAGCTTCGCCGCTGGCTGTTCCTGACCTGGCTAAGCGGCGATTTCATCGTCGAGATGCACGTCCACAATATAGACCGAATGAACTGGGCCCTGAACGCACATCCGGTGCAATGTATTGCTCTCGGCGGCAGGCAGGTCCGTACCGGACCAGAGTACGGCAACATCTACGACCATATCTCCGTCGAGTACGAATATCCGGGCGGCGTTCGAGTTTCGTACATGGGTTCTCAGATTGACGGCTTGAGCTATCGCCAGGACGCGCGGGTGATCGGCACAAAGGGCAGGGCATATACGCACGAAGGCGACTTTATCATTGACGGCGAAAAACCGTTCAAGTACGACGGCCCGAGTCCCAGCCCGACGCTCAAGCAACACGCCGATCAGATCGCCGCGATTCGTTCCGGCCAGCACCTGAACGAGGGCAAGCGCATAGCCGAGAGCACGCTGACGTGCATAATGGGCCGGATGAGCGCATATACAGGGCGGGCGCTGAAATTTGACTGGGCTCTAAAGGCCTCGAAACTGGACCTGAGCCCGCCACAATACGAATTCGGTGACCTGCCCATGAGACCGGTCGCCGTGCCGGGCAAGACGCCGCTGGTCTAAAATGCAGGCAGTCGCTCAGGCGGACAAGCTGAGAACTGGCCCATAGAGATAGGCGAAAGGGATCCGCTGCGCTCGTCATTCCAAGTGCAGGCGGGGAACCTATCTAAACAAACCGCGGATCGCGCGGATGCACGGTCAACGAAGCTCATTTACTCCGGAGCACAGAGATAAACTCGAAAAATATACCGCATCCTTTGATTGGTCCCGAGGATTTCGCCGGTTTCAGGGTGCCGGTAGAAGTCTCAGCTTGTCTCTTTCTCTTGAGTCTTGCTTTGTCCTCCCGTGGCAGTGCCAACCACTATACCGGCTGCCAAGTCCATTGCCGTATCCCTTAGTCTCTCGACTAAGTCAGAGACGACGCTATTGAGAGCAGAGAACTCTGCACTCG
This sequence comes from Phycisphaerae bacterium SG8_4, assembly GCA_001303465.1. Lineage (GTDB taxonomy): Bacteria > Planctomycetota > Phycisphaerae > Sedimentisphaerales > Anaerobacaceae > SG8-4. The sequence continues at coordinate 3,270 of LJTR01000317.1, read as the reverse complement.
CTGCGGCCCAATCTTCTTGGCCGGCTATCGCAGCAATTGCCGCGTCCGTCTTCTCCATCCGACTTGTGGTCTCATCGTATTTGGCGGCGAGCGCATCATAAAGACCGGGCCTATTCTTTCGCAGCCAGTCACAGACCATATGGAGATGGAGCATTGCATCCTCGTGGTACGCCTCAATGCTCCATGTTTTCCGACCGGTTCCAATGGCCATGATTTGGTCGGAATTATCACGCATCCACTCTTCGAACAGTACCAAGAGCCCATCAGCCGCCTTGAGGACATCCGATGGTGGGGACTCGAGATTGATTCGTGGCAGCGAGCGCTTGGCCATTTTCTCTTTGTTGTGTGTCATCATTCCACCTCAAAGCAGCATAGGGGCTGGCCAGGCGCGAAACCGGCGCTGTGTCCAATCACCGAATAGACTTCATTGTGTCTCTCACCAGCACAGGTGCCCATATTATCCCATGAAAAGCCAGGATCTGCAATGACTTGCTCTGATTTTTGGCGCACGACGTTTTTGCCTGCTTTGCAGGGCTCTTTCTCCAAAATGTGTACTTCATCCGCAGTCGAGTGGCCAAAAAGTGTCTGATAATACTCAGCTTGTGCAGCTCAGAGAAAACGACTTGCAGGTGGGCTTACAGGTTGGAGTGGGAAATTTCAGCTTCTAGGATATGCAGAACTAATTGAACGGACTCTGCAAATGCAAGAGCCACACTGCAAAAGTGTGGCTGGCTGAGTATCCCCGTAGGAAGAAACCCTCAGAAGACCAATACAGTATTCTGACGGTTCAATTGTTGAGGCTCCCAACGAGGAGCATGAGGGGCATCTGTGGCGTGCACCACACCACATGCCGCTCTCCGTGCTTATCCTATCCAATTTCTAGATGGGTTGCTATAACTCGGATAGCTTCTTTTGTGCATAGCCTACGGCGGCTTTTCCATGCATCTGTACTACCTGAAGATGGTCCGGCCCTGAAAGGCTGATTCCATACCTCCGTATTGCATCAAGGTACTCTTTAGCCTTGGCTGTATCTCCAGTAGCTGCAAGACGTTCTGCCTGCGATGCGAGATCAGAAAAGAGTTTTCTCATCGAGCTAAGCAGACTCAGAGTTTCCTCAACAATGCCGTCGCGATCTTCGTTCGAAACGGATATCAAAGCCTCTTCCGACATACTCAGACCGCGAATTTGTTTCAGAATGGAGGCATCTTGCCAATCAACCGATAGAAATTTCTCCTTAGCTTCATCTTTCTTTCCAGCATCCCATAGTGAAACAAGATCGGTGATTGAAGTATCCTCAGCCGCGATCTGATCGTCGACTTCGTTACCTGTCTGGGTTTGAGCCGCTTCGGTTGGAGCAGGGCTTGTCTGCGGTTCCTCTTCTTTTTTGCAGCCAGGAAATGCTACAAGAACGAATGCCACAATTATAGCCGTTATATGATTACATACCGCCTTCATGAGAAGCTCCCTTCCTGTCTTAACAATAATACATTTAAGCGGACGCTAATATGAAGGACGCATCAAAAAGCGAATAATTCATAAGAATTCATGGGATAACGGACGGTGCCTCACCGCACGCGGGTGAGATGACGCCTCCAACAAGAACGGAAACGGCTAAAACGAAAACCGGCCCCAACGAATCCTCGATCAGCGTGCCGGCTGCAACCGCTGGTTAGCCCGCTTTGGACAGAAAGGCAAACAACGTAAACACCGACCATAGATTGGACATTATGTGGACTATCAATCCGATGCGCCAGTTATTCTTGACCATAACAACATAAGAGATTGGGATGAACACCACAAAGATAGCCAGCACATTCCCCGGAAAGTAAAAGTGGTAAATAGCGAACAAGAGTGCGTTGACGATGGGGGCCGCCCATCCCCAGCGTTCCATTCTTGGAAGAAGGAACCCGCGAAAGTACAGCTCCTCAATCACTGGCGCGACGAAGCCAGAGAACAGGACGGCCAGAACAAAGGTGATGTTGCGCTGCATTGGAGGACAGCTCTTCACACCATGGATGAGCGCCTCTTGGGTGGCCCATGCTGGAAGCCAGGCAGGCAGATGAGATTCAAGATATTGGGAGATGGGACTAAGTGCAATCGACAAGACGCCCCAGCAAAGAAACAGGAGAAGTGGCAATACGACATACTCGACCACTGTTCCCTTGCGGCGATACCTGATTGCCTCCGACAGCGATCTTGTTCCTGTAAACCTCACGCTCCAGAGAAGCATCACACCGATTTCTATAGGCACCAGGCAAGCCGGAACTGTAATCAAGAGGGCGAGGTAGGCGGTGAGTCCACGTTGAATCAGCATCCACGAGAGAACCCAGAAGAAAACAGCGAATATGATACCCGGCACCAGATGAAGCACAATCAACAGTGGCCCAGGAAGCTTACTATGCCCGTTCTTGTCATGGAATGTCATCTGCAAGAGCCTCCATCAAGGAAAAGCGGTTGGCTATTTCCAAGGCGCGGCGGCCTAATAATGTTATATATGGTCTCCATATAAAATCCCGAAATTCTTTTTGTTCAGAGCAATCCCGGCCGCGGTTGTACCACAAAGAATACACACAATCGCCGATTTGTCAAGATTTAAGAGGTAGTTAAATTTTTGTAAAAAGCGTGAATTATTTTACATTCCAGAATTTGCATATTTTTTGTGTCGAATTAAGTAGACGGTGAAAAGAAATATATGAATAATATCACTTCTTTGAAGGTATTATTGAAAAATCAAGCGGGGCCTATACCAAATCAATCGGTATAAGCCCCAAGTTAATATAAATCTGCTATATCAATTACTCAATCAATTGCACCCTGCTGCTTACTGAGCAGGCGGATGCAGTTGAATATCGTCAAAGTACATCATACCTGTACCCCCAGTAGCCGAGCTAAGACCAAGAGTAATCGAATTGACATTAGTCAGGTTTACGCCCTGATCGGCAAATGCCTGCAAGGGGATATTCCATTGTGTCCAGGAACCTCTCAGTGCTGCATCAGGGTTATCATTATCGACTCGTGCGTTGCCATTGAGAGTAATGTACAAAGTCTCAGCGGTGTTACCAAAATCACCTCTAAACCAAATCGTTAGTGTGTTAACACCATTGACTGTCCAGTCTTTATTAGATGTCAATGTTAATGTCGCCTCGGATTTACCAACCGCATTGTCATAGGCCATTGGCATCGACTGATTACCATTATGAATGATAGTCTGTTCTGCAAATGGAGGATTAGCATAACCAACGATAGAACCGTTGGTGGCCGGATTATCGA
>LJTR01000316.1 GCA_001303465.1 Phycisphaerae bacterium SG8_4 | reverse complement strand
CACTGCTTTATACCAAGATCATGATCTACGTCCTCTCGGCGGTGACAGTCGGCGGGGCGATGTATTTCTGCGCCAGACCGCTCACTCTCGTTGCCGGCGCATTGGCTGCGATTGTCATCTCGGTGATTGCTATATGGCTGACTCTGCGCAGGCAGGTTTCCAGGCCCGCCCGAGAGCTTCTCGCGGGCGTGGCGCTATGGCAGTTCATCACGGCTAAATCGACCTCGCAAGGCAGAGTCGCTCTGGCCCTCGTGGTTGCCGCTACAGCAGGCGCGCTGCTCCTGCTTGCCTTGGTGGGTGCCGGTGACAGCGAGGCAGCGGCCGGCGCTTTCTTCGGGGCCGGCGCATTGCTCCTGATCGCGGCTCTGGCGTTGAGCGCGCGGCTGCTGAAATCGGCGGCAGGCCGGTGGAAGAGGCCCATGACGTCGCTTTGGGGTTTGGGGCTGCGCAATGCCACCAGGCGAAGTGGTCGGAGCCTGGCGGTTATAGCCCTGCTCGCTTGCGGCATCTTCCTGGTCATCGCGGTCGAGGCGTTCAGGCACGATCCGTTGGCCCATGCCGAGCAGCGCAGCTCCGGTACGGGAGGCTTCACGCTGTTCGGCGAATCATCCATTGGGATACTACACGACCTTAATACCGAATCGGGCCGCGAGTCACTGGTCGTCGACGGCGATGTTCTTGCGGGCGTTGAGGTCCTTCAACTGCGTGTCCGGGACGGTGACGACGCGAGCTGTTTCAACCTAAACCGGGCCCAGAGACCGCGGTTGCTTGGAGTCGAGCCTGACAGGCTGGCCGATCGCGGCTCTTTCAGCTTCGCCGGTGCTGAGGGACAGGCGTTGTGGAAACTGCTCAATGATCGTGAGGACGACGAAATCGTGCCGGCGATTGGGGATTATCCGACCATAAAATGGGCACTCGGCAAATCTGTGGGCGACCAAATCGAGTATGACGATGAGAAAGGACGCAAGTTTAGGGTGCGTCTGGTCGCAATGTTGGAGAATTCGATCCTTCAGGGCAGTCTGCTTATCGCTGAGGATCGATTCGTCGAGCGTTTTCCGTCGGAGGCCGGGTACAGGCTGCTACTGATCGATACACCCGCCGAGAAGGTCGAAGCGGTGGCCGACCATCTCTCCGCCCGCCTGACGGACTTCGGATTGGCTTTGACGACCACCAAAAAGCGGCTGGCTGCCTTCAGTGAAGTGGAGAACACATATCTGTACATATTCCAGATTCTGGGCGGTCTGGGGCTTGTTCTCGGCAGCGTTGGGGTAGGGCTCGTCGTGCTGCGCAACATGCTCGAGAGGCGAAATGAGCTTGCAATGCTGCGGGCCGTAGGCTTTAATGGCGCGGCGCTGCGCCGCATGGTCTTTTACGAGCATTCCGGGCTCATGCTCGGCGGGCTTGTGAGCGGGGTGATTGCCGCGCTGGTAGCGGCCGGTCCGGCCTTGCGAACAGGCGGGGCGTCCGTGCCGTATGTCTCTCTGGTGCTGACAGTGGCCGGTATTGCGCTGAGCGGTATTGTGTGGATATGGATTGCGACGACGTTTGCCCTCGGCGGCGGTATGTTGCAGGCACTTAGAAACGAGTAGGCGCCGGGGCGCGCTGACGGGAAGAGTATGAGAGAGTCCGCTTTTGCGAAGATAATACCTGTCGGATTAGCTGTCGTGGGGGTTGTTCTGATTTTCGTCTGGCTCAGTTCCGACGCCGGCTCGGAGTTGACATATCGCATTGGCGGAACCGACGGCACGCCGCCTGAGAAGGTCGCAGATACCAACGAACCTGTCAAAATAGCAGGCGAGCTGGCCACCTTCGACGGCGTACCGGCCGATCTGCCTGGTGGGTGGCCGCAGTTCAGGGGGCCGAACTTCGATGCAATAAGCACGCAGGAAATCAAGCTGGCCAGGACCTGGCCGGCGGCCGGGCCGAAAGTCCTTTGGTCTGTCGACGTGGGGCCCGGGTACGCCGGTGTTGCGATTCTTGCCGGGCGCGTGTACATGATTGACTACGATGTCGATGCGCAGGCCGATGTTGTTCGTTGCCTGTCGCTCCAGGACGGCAGAGATATCTGGCGGTACTCATATCCGGTGGCGATCAAGGCCTCGCATGGGACGATGAGCCGGACCGTGCCGGCGGTCTCGGACAAATATGTCGTGACCATAGGGCCGAAATGCCATGTTACATGCCTGGACGCGGCCACGGGCGAGTTTCGCTGGATGTACAATCTTGTCAGAGAATTCAACACGATCGTGCCGGAGTGGTATGCGGGGCAGTGTCCACTCATAGACGACGGCAAGGCAATAATCGCCCCGGCGGCAACCGCAGACGACGACAGGGCCTCAGTCGTCCCGACCGGCGGCCTTGCTGACAGCGGCCATACGATCGCCGCCGAAGGTGTCCTCATGATGGCCGTCGATTGCCAGACAGGCGAAATCGTCTGGCAGACCCCGAATCCGGACGGCTGGATAATGACTCATTCGTCTATTGTGCCGATGGAATTCAAGGGCAGGCGTTTCTACGTCTACAGCGGCGGCGACAATAAGAAGGGGGGCGTCGTGGGGGTCTCGGACTTGGACGGCAGCGTCCTGTGGAAGACCGACAAGTGGAGGTTGAAACACAGCGTGCCCACGCCGGTAGTCGTCGGCCAAGACGGGATATTCCTGACCGCCGGCTACGGCCAGCGGAATATCGGCTGCGGCATGCTGCGCCTCCGTGAGAGCGGCGGAGCGATATTGGCGTCACTGGAGTACGTCCACCCACCGGATGTGTTTGGCTCGATACAGCAGAGCCCAATCTATTACGACGGTTACATCTACGGCGTCAGGCCCGACAAGCAGTTGGTCTGCCTGGCGCCGGACGGAAACGTTGTCTGGACCAGCACGACTGCCAACAAGTTCGGAAGAAACGGCGGCCCGTACGCGATTGTGAACGGGCTGCTCTACATTATGGACGATGAAGGCAAGTTGACTCTGGCCGAGGCCACCCCCGAAGGATACCTTCCGCTAGCACATGCCAAAGTCCTGGACGGACGCGAGTCCTGGGGACCAATGGCCATCGCCGGAAACCGAATGATTGTACGCGACACGCTCAAGATGATATGCCTCGACATATCCGAGCAGTAGATCGACCGCGTTGAAGACAGAAACCGTTTGTGCTATAATCGCTTTCACAAAAGACGGCTGGCATAATCAAATGAAGAGAAGGAAGATAGATGTCAACATACTCGTCGGCTTGCTCGTCGCTGCGGCGGTCGTAGTCGGCATTGTTTCGGTTGTAAAGCTCGACGTGGCCGGCAACAGGGGAAGCGGTCTGGGCAAGGAGTTCACGTACGACATCGCAAAGCTGGCGCACGTCGATCCGAACCTGATTGTCTACGAAGAGTCTGCCGAGCCGATCAGCACGGGTTTTACCGCGGCCAAGGCCATCGCCATCAGTGCAGAAGGCTCGGTCTATGTCGCCGGCGACGGGTCAGTTCGCAAGTTCGCCGCCAGCGGCGCCCTGTTAGATGAGATCAACCTCGGCCAGACACCCGGCTGCCTGGCCGTTGCGGCCGACGGTACGATCTTTGTCGGGCTAAGGGACCACGTTGAAACATACGATGCTCAGGGTCAGCCCCTGTCAAGCTGGCGAAGTTTGGGGCCCGGTTCTATCCTGACGAGCATTGCCGTTTCACCAGAAGACGTCTTCGTTGCCGACGCCGGAAATCGTCTCGTTTTTCGCTGCGACCGGCAGGGTAATGTTGTTGCCCAGATTGGCGCCAAAGACGCAGCTAGGAATGCCCCCGGCTTTGTGATTCCGAGTGGCTACTTCGATCTGGCCGTCTCGGCGGACGGACTGCTGCGGGTTGTTAACCCGGGCAAGCTGCGAGTCGACGCCTACACGTTCGATGGATATTTCGAGTTCTCCTGGGGGCATCGCTCGGTGGAGATAGACGGATTTTGCGGATGTTGCAACCCCGTGAACATTGCCGTGCTTCCGGACGGGGGCTTCGTCACATGTGAAAAGGGTCTGGTCAGAGTGAAGATATACGACTCCCAGGGCGAATTCGAGAGCGTCGTCGCCAGCCCGGCTCAGTTGGTCAGGGATGGCGATGTCAGAGTGTGTGACCTGCCCGAGGAGTGTCAGGCGGGCGGTTTCGATGTCGCCGTCGACAACACCGGGCGCATCTTTGTGCTGGATACGATCAAGAATGTTGTAAGAACGTTTACCAGGACGAAAGGCCGATAGTGAGAAAGCGGTTTAAAGATCTTCAGAGTCGCAGAGAACTCTTTGCGGGAGTCTGCCGATACGGGGCACTGGGGCTGCTGGTCGTCGGCGCCGGCGGTATTTTCGCCAAGAGGCGAAGGCTGCTTGGCCAGGGCAGATGTATAAGCAGCCGAGCGTGTGCCGGCTGTGAAATCCTTGCCCAATGCGATCTGCCGCGGGCCCTGAGTACGAAAGAAACCCTGATCGGAGGGGACAATGTCGGAGAATAGTAAGCCAATAGGCCGGCGGGATTTGCTCAAGGACGGCCTGCGGGGCGGTTGCCTGATTGGCCTCGGTTTGGTTGCAGGCTCAGCGGCTCACAAGAACAGGAAGGTCGATATGGTTTGGCAGATCGACCCGTATACGTGTGCCTCGTGCGGCAACTGCGCGACTTATTGTGTGCTGGAAGACTCGGCGGTGAAGGTCGTACAGCTCTACGAGATCTGCGCGTACTGCGATTTCTGTCCCGGCTATTTCGAACCGGAGGCGGAATTGGAGCCGGGTGCCGAAAACGAGCTGTGCCCCACCGGAGCGATTACTCGCAAATTCATCGAGGAGCCCTACTACGAGTATACGATAGATGAGGCTCTGTGCATCGGTTGTGCCAAGTGTGTCAAGGGCTGTGCCGCCTTTGGAAACGGCTCGCTGTTCCTGCAGGTGCGACACGACCGCTGCCTGAACTGCAACGAGTGTGCGATTGCCGCGGCTTGTCCTTCAGGGGCGTTCAAGCGGGTTCCCGCCGACGAGCCTTACCTACTCAAGAGGGCAGACCACTCTTAATGATGCGTGTGAGCAAAATCACAATCGGCCTGGCTCTGTCCCTGATCTTGTGCGGTATCGCACTTGGGCTCGAACAATTTCCCCCTCCGGATTTCGTCGAGACCGAGCACGTGATGCCGAGTCCGACGACGCCGAATCCGCGTCTGGACGTCTACGAGTACGTGGATGCCGTCGTGCTGTTGGCCGCGCTCGGGTTGTCGTCATATCTTGTCCTCAGAAAGCGCAGCCGCCGGGCCGTGTTTGTTCTGATGCTGTTTTCACTTGTCTATTTCGGCTTCTGGCGAGAGGGCTGTGTCTGTCCGATCGGATCGACTCAGAATGTCGTCCTGTCGGTTTTCGACAAGGACTATGCAGTGCCTGTGGTGGTTCTGGTGTTCTTCCTGCTGCCGCTTCTGTTTACCCTGTTTTTTGGAAGGACGTTTTGTGCGGCGGTATGCCCTCTGGGAGCAATACAGGATCTGGTGTTGCTGCGCCAGACCAAGGTGCCGCGCTGGGCTGAGAGTGCGCTGCGTCTGATCGCCTATGTCTACCTGGGGGCGGCGGTGCTGTTTGCGGCGACCGGCAGCGCCTTTCTGATCTGCAGGTATGATCCGTTCGTGTCGTTCTTCCGCCTGACCGGCGGCCTGAACGTTCTTGTTCTCGGCGGGTGCTTCTTGCTGATAGGCCTGTTCGTGGGCCGGCCCTACTGCCGGTTCGTATGTCCCTACGGTGTAATTCTCAGGCAGCTTTCGCGCATATCGAAATGGCGCGTCACGATTACTCCCGACGAGTGCGTCCACTGCAAGCTGTGCGAAGATGCCTGTCCTTTCGGTGCTATCAGAGAGCCCGCGAGCGAATGGCCCGCACAGGACTACAAGAAGGCCAAAAGAAGACTGGCGGTACTGATCCTTCTTCTACCTGTGTTAATGTTGGCAGGCGGATGGATGACCTCCGGCGCAAAGCACGTGACCGCGCGGATGCATGAAACAGTCAGACTTGCCGAGCGAATTTACTCAGAGGAAACGGGCCATGTGACCGATACCACCGATGCCAGTGCG
>LJTR01000315.1 GCA_001303465.1 Phycisphaerae bacterium SG8_4 | reverse complement strand
CCAAGCCATGGACAAGTATGCTCTATTTGTTTTCGGCAGCTTTTTCACCTAACCTGGACAACCCACCGTTTTACATGGATATTCCGTTTGATGAGAATGTGCAGATCAGAGAAGATGTCGCGCAGACATGGGCGGCTTATGACCTGCTGCAGATATTCCCTGACCATGTTTTGGCCCTGGCAAGCCTCAGAGGAATATACCTGGATGCCGGTGACAAAGATGAACTGGGCGAGCAACTGATCGCGCAGGCATTCTCTGAAGCGCTTGGTGCTGCCGGTATAGATCACAAGTTTGAAATATTCGACGGTGCGCACATGGACAAGTTGTATGTGCAACTCGCCGCATCTCTCAGCTATCTCTCGGATGCTTTGGCCAATTGAACGAGGCCAATCCTTGGCGACGGACCTCGAAACGTTTGACGATGATGCCGGGCTGCGTACCAACGCAAATGCCCAAGTAACCAGCACGAGATTTCCGGCAAGATAAAGCTCGCCTGGGGACAGCCACGCTTTCCTGCCACCGTAAATAGGTGGCTGTGGGGCTGTTGAAGAACCTGAGGTTGCCTCATCGCCACGCTCCTCGCAACGACATGAAGTTCATTTTCATGTCATCATTACGAGCGATTCAAAGAATAGCACGGCAATCTCAAATGCCACGATGGGGCTTTTTCAACAGCCCCGCTGCCCCTGGTTCTCTTAGTTTTTTCGGGGTTGCCTGCATGCAATTGTCGGTCGGCTACTCCCCGTACGAGGAGCCACCTAACGATCGCGTGATCGGCGTCCTCCTTATGCGTCTATGAAGAAGGTCGATTCCACGGCGTCCTTTCGGGCCAAAGACATATCCACTTTGCCAATCGTCAATGAACTTGTAGAAAAAGGGCGAACTGTCTCAAGCTGTCAGCTCTTTGGCCATCTCTTACACTCATTTTCTATCCCTGTTCAGGGAGCGGAACGACACAGAGCGATATCATCAACGAATATCGTCCCTGTACCGCCGGGCGCCGTCAAGCCGGCTTTCGTTCCCAGGCCAATCCCGATCTTGTCCACGTCGGTCAGATCGATCCCCTGATCGGCAAAGGCCTGCAAAGCAATACGCCACTGCACCCAGGAGCGAACCGTGGCCGCACTCGGATCATCGCAGGCCACAATCGCAGGGGCGCCGGTCTTGTTTGAGATCGTCACGTACAGCGGATCGGCCGCATTGGCCGGATCGCCCCGGAACCAAAGCGACAATTCCCCAACGCCCGCCGTCGTCCAGTCACGCAGCGACGTCAGCGTCAACGATGCTTCCGAGTTCGTCACACCGGCCTCGTTGACGTACAACAGCGGCATGGATTGAGCACCGCCATGGGCGATCGTCCGCTCGCTATACGGGGGCACCAGATAGCCTACCTGTGCGCCATTATCCGGAACGCCGAAGCCGTCGATCCAGTGTTGCCAGATCGCTTCACCGGCGGCGTCATCATCGGTATAGCTCTCGAAATCATCGACTACAAGATAGTCACCGACCGTGAAGCTCCAGACGGGGCCTTTAGCCGGATTTCCGTTATAGACCTCGTCCAAACGCCAATAGTACGTTGTGTCCAGCTCAAGCAAGCCGGGATCATAGCTTTCATCACCCAGCGCCCTTGATCCCTTGTACTCGGGCGAGCCGGCATCGGCGCTGCGAACGGCGTCCTTGTCCAGCCCGAAGTACACCTGATGCGATGCGGCGTTGTTTGCCGCCGTCCAGCTTAAGATGGTTGCCATCGGCACGTCGTCGGCCCCATTGGCCGGCTGTGGACTGCCCACGGCACCCGGCGTCGTAAAGGTCCAAACGTCGCCTTTGTGCGTCTCGACGGCGTCAAACTCATCGACTCGCCAGTAGTACACCTTCTCGGCCTCAAGTGCCCCGGCGTCGTAGGTTGTCGTATCCTGCATCATTCCGCCGACGGCGTTGCTCACGTCGTCGTAATCGTTGCCGATATGCACCGTGTGCAATTTGCCCCCATAGCCTGCCGTCCAGCTTAATTTCACGTCATTCGGATCCAGGACCTCGGCCCCATCCACCGGATCCGGACTATGAGCCGTCTTGGGCGGAATCGAGAAACTCCAGACATTGCCGTTCCACGGACTGTTCGGATCGGCGTCATTAACCTCGTCAATTCGCCAATAGTATGTCGTGCCCGGGACAAGACCGTCGGGATAGGCAAACCCCGGGAAACCGACCGAATAGAACGTTGATGTCTGATTGCCCCGGTAAAAAGCTGAGTCATGAGCGGCATCAGACAAATCGTCGAGGTCATCCCCCAGGTACACGTCGTGAGAGGCAGCGGAGTCACCCGGCGACCAGGTCAGGCTCACCCACGTATCCTCATGGAAGGCTCCATCGGCCGGACTGGGATTGGAGGCCTTTGGGAAGGAGAGCCCGTACATCACGTCTCTGATCTGCTGCTCAGTAAGAGCCACATCGAATAGGGCGAGTTCGTCGAGCGCGCCGCTAAAGAAGTTGCTGGGCTCGTTGCTCGTAAATCGGGCGCCAATCAGAACCGGGGTGACGGTGTCCGTGTTTTGCGGGCCTCGGTCCTGGCTGGAATCGAACTCTCCGTCGACATAGATCTTCATTTCAGCACCGTCGTAGGTGACTGCGACGTGCCCGAAGTCGTCGTTCGGCAGGGCCAGGGTCCCGGTAAATGTCCAGGGATCGACTTCTCTATGGAATGTGACTGTGCCGTCTCCGGTGATTGCGAGGATGTAGGCGCCTATGACGCCGCCGTTAAACTTACCTATGACAGTGCCTCCGCCCTGATTCTTTACCCATGCGGTGATACTGAAAGGGTCGCTTCCACCGAATGGCAGGTTTTGGCTCGAATTGCGGATCTCGAGATAACTTCCACCCTGGAACTCGAGAGCGTGGCCGAGTTTTCCCTCCACCCATGCGGGGTTTTCTTTGAGGTCGGCGTCGTAACCATGCCCGGAGTCGTCCCTGGTCATGTCGCCTGAGGCTTCATCAAAAAGCCAGTACGCCACGACGGATCCCGGATCAATCTGGCCGTGGCTTTGGGATGCGCATAACAGGCATGTAATTATGAGAATCATGCAGGCCGTAAATTGTTCTCTGATCGTCGCCATTGTCAACTCCTCCTACTGCTCTGTTAATGGTATTTTGATGAGCCAGCGTAATGCAGACTGTGAATAATTCCGTCAACCGAGATATCTCATTTAGCTTCATAATCGGTGCGTTTGTACGCCACAATCACCATGATACCACAACGGTCCGAATACATGCTAGATTTTAGGCCAATGAGGCAATTTTTTGTATTGTGATCGTCGTTTCAATGAGGATCATCCCAACGTGCTGGAATCCAAGAGCGATCTGGCTGTGCTGCACATTAAGCAAGGTGACTACGACAAGGCACAGCCACTGCTTCAAGAAGCCGTTGATGGCCGATGCCTCAAACTAGGCGCCACCCACCCACATACGCAGTATTCCATCAGGAACCTAATCGAACTCTACGAAGCCTGGAATAAGCCAGAAAAGGCCGAAGAGTGGCGAGCAAAACTGCCGCAAACGAAGAACATGAGCAGGTGAGTTTCTTCTTTGGTGATCTGATACCGCAGCCTGCTGTCGAATCCAACGTTGCTTTTGGCAAGATCCCCAACCATGGGGCAAAGGAATAGCCAGGGTGAGCCCTGAGCTGAGCCAATGTAGAGTCCTCTATGGCCCGCGCTCCGACCGAAATCACGAGCTGTTACCCCAGAATGGGACAACATTTGACTGCAACCTAATCCCCCGCGTATACTGTGCCGGTCAGTCCAACGCAATCTGGTTTGAGGGTCAATTGATGCCAATGATCACAAGAAAGGATTTTGTCGGCCGAATCGTCGAGACGACACAGTGCAAACACGGAGTCGTCAAGGCGGTCGTGCGGCAGTTCCTCGATGAGATAATCGAAGAACTTGCCAACGACAACCGCCTTGAGTTTCGCGACTTCGGAGTCTTTGAAGTCAGAGAGCAGGCCGCGAGAGCTGCTCAGAATCCCAAGACTCTGGAGCGGACCTACGTTCCTGCGAAGCGACGAGTGAAGTTCAGGATGGGGCGGATAATGAGGGAGGGGATGAATGGGAAAGGTGCTGAGCAATGAACCGACGTGACTTCATGAAACAGATGGTCTCCGCAGGAACCATGCCTTTGTACGTTCATTCGTTTGCAGGTTGTGCCGTCGAAGAACAGCAACCCGACATACTCCTGGTCATGCCTGATCAGATGCGAGGGGACTGCCTGTCCATTCTCGGACACCCTGTTGTACGCACTCCACATTTGGACGAAATCGCCCGGCAAGGTGTGCTGTTTAGGCGAGCCTACACTCCCGTAGCGTCCTGTATCCCGGCTCGCTTTGCGCTGCTGAGCGGACTGCATCCACAGACAAGTGGTGTGGTCGGATTCAAGGCCAAGCCGTTCTTCACTCCGACCCTACCGGAATTACTGGGCGAGTGCGGCTACTACGCCGTGCTGGTTGGAAGGAACATGCATCAGGTCCCTGCCAGCAAATCCTGTGGTTACCAGAAGAGAATACTTGGTTCCACTTATGTAGCCAATGATGACTACGACAGATTCCTAAAGCAGTCGGCGCCAGAAACTGGCGGTATAAGGAAGCTCGTCAAGGATTTGGGCGTTACGTACAACCATTGGCAGGCCAAGCCATGGCCGGTGGCGGATAATCTGCACCCCACGGAATGGATCGTCGACCAGTCGCGCAGAGTAGTAGCCGAAGCATCTGTGGATCAACCACTTTTCCTGACCTCGTCCTTTTATGCCCCGCATCCGCCGCTTTTCCCTCCGAGAAAGTATTTTGACGCTTATTTGGAGCGGAAATTGCCTTCACCGGCGCGTGGCGACTGGGTGGACTGGAAGACTCTCTCACCGAAAGGCGACCGAAACGGCCATCGGGTCCTGCTGTCAGGTGATACTCTTCGTGCCGCCCAGGCCGGTTACTTTGGTCTCATCGAACATCTGGACGACAAGATTTCTTTATTGATCCGCGAATTCAAGGCACGAAGCGAGAAGGCCGGACGCTCTTGGGTCATCATTGTCACTACGGACCACGGCGAAATGCTCGGCGACCATGGGTATTTTCGCAAGTGCGAGCCATATGAAGGGTCAGCCAACATCCCATTCATCATTTGCGGTTCACCTTCCCTGGGCTTCGGATCTGGCATGCGTATCGAGCAGCCAGTCTGCCTCGAAGATATCATGCCCACTCTTCTATCACTAGCTGGCACCAAGAGCCCGGCCCACGTTGACGGAGTCGACCTCGTGCCTCTCCTGCGGGGACAGAAACGCATGGTGCGCGAATGGCTTCACTTCGAGCACGCGCCCTGTTACAGCCAGGAGCAGGCGTTCCATGCATTGACTGATGGCCATTTCAAATATATCTGGCGTCCCGTTGACGGCAGGGAGCATCTGTTCGACCTGAAGAAGGACCCAAGGGAAGAACTCGACCTGTCAAAGGATGCGTACAGCCTTCCCATCCTTGAAACATGGCGGAGTCGTCTAATTCAACGCCTTGCAAAGAGGCCCGAAAGATTTTCCGAGAGTGGCAGACTGATCCCAGGTCGTCCCTATCATGCTCTCAATGAGGGTACGATAACGACAGGGCAACGGTAGCGCAGGGCGAGTAACGATGAAACAAGTGTGAGGCGAAACGTCGCTGACATAACGAGTAATTGTCCTTCTCAAAGAAATTCAGTACCATAATGATATTCTGTAACTTGTCTGCGTAACCAAGTGTTCTACCGAAAGAATAGACTTAGCCTTATCCTGCCGAGAACAAGAATATATGACTAAAAGCATATACTGGCTGCTCACGCCAATAAGCATTATGACCCTCCTGATGGCCAGTGTGTCTTGGGGTGAAGATTGGCCAACATACAACCACGACAAAGCAAGAAGCGGTGTAACTTCGGAACAATTGCCTCTGACGCTCTCCGAATGCTGGCGGTTCCAGGCCAACCACCCACCTCAGCCTGCTTGGCCGCCGCCAGCCGCCCAGGACTTTTGGCACAATCACGACCAACTAAGG
>LJTR01000314.1 GCA_001303465.1 Phycisphaerae bacterium SG8_4 | reverse complement strand
CCTGAACCGTGCCAAGATCATCTCCGAACCGGAATACGTCGGCGATATCTCCCACCGCTTCAACGGTCTTTGCCAGCGTGCCCATATGATGCTCGGCGAGAGCCTCCAAAAAACGTTCCACCTCGTGAGGCTCGGTATGCAGATCCATCAGGAATTGATCCATGCGCCGCAGAAACATCCCCCACTCCAGCATGTTACAACCTACGCTGGCCACCAGGGCCCGGCCGCTCTTGGCGCTCAGTTCCATGGCCCCGGCACGGAGCCGCTTCCAGAAACTGCTCTCACCAGCGCTTTGCCAGGGCATTCGCGGGAACTTCCCCCAGGGAACCTGACTCATGGCGTCGGCCAGATCCCTGAAGTCATCCGGATAGCCGTCGACGTAAGGGAAATAGACCTGATCGAAGAAGGCTCCCTGGGCCGGCATGCGCCCGATGGCCTTGCCTCTCGAGTCCAGGGCATCCCGGCTGCCATCTGCTCGCACGAGTGGCCTGAAATGTATTGGCCATTGCACCTTGGTGCCCTGAGCAAGGGTCACCGGATACCAGTTGTTGGATTCTTGATTGAGTTGGCGGCCGAGAGAGGCAACATCCACGCCGAAGGTCTCGAGCAGTTCGTCTTCGACACGGGCCAGTTGCTGGATCACATCGAATATGCGTGTTTCTCCCGAGTGCATTCCCAAATGGGTTTTGAGACGATCATAGGCGATGCCGGATATACCGCTGCTGGTTGTTGCGCCCAGATCGACAACGATCCGATCAGGCTCGGTATGGCTCAGGCTGGCCCGTACTCGTTGACGGCAGGCGCCCATGTTACAGTGATTAGTCTGGCCTGCGCCGCTCATATTTTCAACCTCTATCCTTTTGCTATCAGACAGACTGCACAGACAATTGCCGCCACACAGACGCAGCCAATGAGAAAACCGATTATCGAGGTCCGTGACGGAACCAGTATTTCCAGATTCTTGAACGGCAGCAGTTTTCTTTTTTCGGGGACAACGACGTCTTCCGGCAGCGTACAGGGAGCAGTCTGATCTTCGCCGGGCTGGATAGGAGTCCGCACCAACGCGTAGAAATTATCGAGCTTCTCTTCCGGCGTTGGCCTGGTCAAAAGGCTCACGACAATTGCTGCCAGCGTTCCGCCGGTCAGATAAAACAACATCTGCCAGGGAAGGTAAATCTCAGGGAAACCGTCTTTGACTATTACAAACCTCGTTGCCTCGCTGCCCGGAACGCTGCCCATAAAATCAATGAAGAACGATTTTGTGGTCAGAAACCAGATGCCGAAGGCGGTCAACGTCGCGGCCCAGGCGCCCTGGGAAGTCGTGCGCCTCCAGAATAGTCCCAGCCACAACGCAATGCCCATCATCGGGGAGATCTTCCAGAATATCTCGAGTCCGGTTACGACGTCCGGCAGCCAGAAAGCGAATGCCACGCCGCCTCCGACTATCGCCGCCGCCGCAATACGCCCGACCGTGATGTAATGCTTGTCGTCTTTGTCGCCAATCAGTCTCCGATAAACGTTTTCAGTGAATAGCGCAGATGAGGCGATCATAAATGCATCACATGAACTCATGACAGCAGCAAGAACAGCGGCGATAAAAACACCCAGCATGCCTGGCATGAGTTTTGGCAGGAAATCGCCGGCCACTGTGCCGAAGACACGGTCGGGATGAATGTCTTTGCCGGCGAAATAGACAACGGCTGCCACTCCCGTAAGGCACCAAGGTATTGTGCAGAAACGCTTGATCAGAGTTCCGCCCATAAACCCGATACGGCCCTCGGCCTCTGTCTTGCCGGCGGCGCAGTGGCTCAGGGCCTGAGGTTGCGTCATCACTCCAACAAGAGCATTGAATGCAATTACGGCAACGTAGAAGATTCCAATCTCTCCGGGTGCAACCAGCGAAAACATTTCGGGATCGTTGATTTGCTCGCGCATTGCCGCGAAACCACCGATTGATTTGAGGATCAGCGGAAGGAGCAGAATTGAGAAAATGATGGTCAGGATGCCTTGAATGAGGTCTGTTACAATAGCCGCTCCGAGGCCGCCGGCTACCCCATATATCACAAATATCACCGTCAACATCACGGTGGCAAAACTGGCAGAAATAAAGTCCCCCGTACTGGCGGAAACAAGGGCGCTCGAGCCTTTGAGCATCACGCCGATATTGAACGTAAGATTCAGAACGCCAACTACGGCATACAGTATTCCAACACTGGGGCTGAATCTGGATTCAAAAATGTCAGAAGTGGTAATGGCGCGAAATCGTCGAAAGACCGGCGCGATCAGCCAGTAGAACGGAGTCACCGGAAGCCACAGCCATTGATACCAGATGCCGGAGAGGCCGTTAGTGAAGCTCTTGGCCGAGACGCTGACGGCATGGTCTGAATGGGTGCCCGTGCCGAACGAAAACATTATCATCATCACCTTGCCGAATCGGTGGGGCAGGAAGAAGTCGGCACTGGTCTTTATCTGTCTGGCCGACCAGATGCCAATGAAGGTAACGCCCAATAAATAGAAGGCGATAACGGAGATATCTACAATATGTAAGCTAGCCAACGGCAAATGACTTCCGGTCATGGGGTGCCATTACAATGGAAATATCGCGATGTGTCAATATGGCCGGCCTACTTCACCTGATCTTATCGCCCTTGACAATCACACGGTCAATCAAGTCTCTCTAAAATTACTCAGGTTGAGGCGTTCGGCGAGCCGACAGATACGCTCATGGAAGCCTCATCAACCGCAACCTGGCGATTATAAGGATGCTCAGAAGATTTACCGGCCTGGTCTTTGATGATACGTGACTCGGGATCGGCAGAAATTGATTTGTGCCTCCGTTCGTCGACAAGAGCAGCAACCTGACGATCCGACTATTCTTAATCCACGGCGCCGGCTATGCCTCGCCGCTGGCCGTAAAGGATCCCGCGGAGGGTTTGAGCCGGGTCCTGGCGCTTGGCACTTAGAGGCAGCTTGCCCTCGGTGACGAGCTTGTATCCCCTTTTCTTCATACACTCTTCGACGAATTTGTATTCATAACCCCCCGGGCTTTGTGACTGCACGGCGAGACGCTTGCTCAACTCGCCCATGCAATCGACGCAGTCTTTCTTGCACTCAGTGAAACTCTTACCCTCCTGATAGTAATACTTGGCACAACCAGTACACAAACACATTAGAGTAACGAGCAAGACAGCGACCCAACGTCTCATTGCACAACTCCTTTCGGACAAAACACCTGACCCGAGATTTTCCAGTTATCTGCGCCCAGCGACGTTGCTGAGATCTGTGTATGGCAGAATATGGACTCTGCAAAGAAAAGTCAAGTATTTTACCGCCGCTGCCGGATTCGTGCCGTCACGCGAGACACAGGGGCCCTGGCCATGACCGTTCGCCGGGGGTGGCAGAAAGGCCCTTGCCGGCCAATACGCAGAAGTTTGCCGGGCCAAAGTCGCCGGTGCACGAGCTGGCGCCGGATCGAAGCGGCGAGAAATACGGCAGGGAAAAGGCCTTCATGTGTGTGTCTGTGCGGACAGACTCTGACAATTGCAGAGCTGTTTCGCAGGAGAAATACGTGGGCTTTGCTCGTATTGCATTAACTACGTCGACAGCTTATAATCCCGGTGCGGTGATCTTGTTGGTGATCCGGATATTCGACGCTAATAGAGGGCCTTAAAATGAAAAGCAAAACAAAACAGATGACACGAAGAGATTTGTTGAAGGCCGGCGCCGTCGTTTCGGCCGGAGCACTGGCAGCACAAAACAGCAGGAGTTTTGCCGCCGGTTCTGACAAAATGGGTCTGGCCCTGATCGGCTGCGGCAGTCGAGGTACCGGCGACGCAATCGATTGTCTCAGGTCCGCCGAGGGTCTGGAGATGGTCGCTGTGGCGGATATCTTTCAGGACAGAGTCGACAGTTCACTAAAGAAAATGAGAGAAGCCCTTCCCGACAAGGTGAAAGTCACTCCAGATACAAGCTTTCTCGGCTTCGATGCCTACAAGAAAGTCATGGCGATCAAAGATGTTGACGTGGTGATGCTGACGACCCCGCCGGCTTTTCGTCCACAGATGGTCAGGGCGGCCCTGGAAGCCGGCAAGCATCTCTTTGTGGAAAAACCCGGCGCGGTCGATCCTGTCGGCGTGCGCTCGTTACTTGCCTCGGCCGAATTGGCCGACAGAAAACGATTGAGCATCGTCGTCGGAACACAGCAGCGATGGCAGCCGCAATATCTCGAACTAATAAGGCGCATCCATGATGGAAAGCTCGGTGACATTGTTGGAGGCCAGGCGTACTGGAACTGGGGCAGCTCCAAGTGGCACTTCGAGGAGAGGAAGCGCGAATGGTCCGACATGGAATGGCAGATTCGATGCTGGCCCTACTTTGTCTGGCTCTCGGGTGACCACATCGTCGAGCAGCATCTGCATAACATGGATATTCTCAATTGGGCCATCGGTTCTCCTCCCGTGCAGTGCCTTGCCGTCGGCGGCAGGCAAGCCCGGACAGGTCCGGAGTTCGGCAATATCTACGACCACTTTGCCGCCGAGTACCTGTACCCCAACGGTATTAGAGTGATGAGTATGTGCTCACAGATCGAAGGCTCTACGCCCCGGGTCGGCGAGCGCGTCGTCTGTGCGAAAGGTTCGATCTGCACCAATCGTGGAGAGGGTTACATAGAAGACACAAAGGGCAATGTAGTTTATAGATACGAGGACAACATCCACAGCGGCGAGGTGGCCCAGTGCGCGAATCTGATCAACAGCATTCGCGAAGGCAAACCGATAAACGAATGCAAGAGGCTCGCCGAAAGCACGATGACCGTCATCTTGGGTCGAATGAGCGCCTACACGGGCCGGGCGATAAGCTGGAAATGGGCAATGAAATCCAAGCTCGACCTTTCTGTCGGCAAATACGAACTCGGCGATCTGCCGGTCAGACCCGTAGCGGTTCCGGGCAAGGTTGAATTGATTTAGCCGTCGAGTTCGTATATAATCAGCAGGTATTGAAAATCCGTCAGAGACATTTATCTGAAGAATAAGGAGACGATCATGAAAAGGCGGTCTTTTTTGAAAATTGCAGGCGGCGTCGCCTCTGGCTGCGCTATTGGCGTCAATCCGGTCGCAGCAGGTACTCAGGACGCGAACGTCGGTGAATTGCCGAAGCGGCTGCTCGGGCGTACCGGCGATAGGGTTTCGGTCGTGGGTTTTCCAGGTCTGGCCTTGAGCCAATACGACCAGTTCCGCTGCAACGCCGGGATCCGGGATGCCTTCTATCGCGGCATCAACTATTTCGACGTTGCCCCTGCATACGGTAGGGACGGGGACTGCGAAAAAAAGATGGGGATCGGTCTGCAGGGCATTGATCGCGACAAGATATTCCTGGCCTGCAAGACAAAGAAACGGGACAAAGAGGGTGCTCGAGAAGAGCTGGAGCGATCGCTAAAGCGGCTCAAAACCGACCATTTCGATCTGTATCAGCTCCATTGCATTTTCACCCCCGAAGAGGTGAAACAGGCACTGGGCCCGGGTGGTGCGATGGAGACGATTCTCAAGGCGAAAGAGCAGGGCAAGATCCGGCACATCGGTTTTTCCGCACATACAACCAAAGGCGCATTGGCAGCTATGAATGGTTTCCGCTTCGACACCGTCATGTTCCCAATAAACTTCGTCGAGTACTTCAGGATAGGCTTCGGCAAGCCCGTCCTTGAGCTGGCGAAAGAGCAGGGAGCGGGTGTCCTGGCGATCAAGGCGCTATCGAAGGGTCCATGGCCCGAGGGCATGAAGAGGACTCGACAATGGTGGTATCGCGCTACCGAAACCCAGGAAGAAACGAATGCTGCGATGCGCTTTGTCCTCTCGCAGAAGCAGGTTGCTGCGGGAATACCGCCTTCGTTCCTCGACCTTCTCGACAAGGCAATCGAAGCGGGCCGATCGTATCAGCCCATATCGCAAGCCGAGACACAACAGTTGAAGGATACGGCCCAGAGTTGCCTGTCGCTCTTCAAGAAGCAAGAGGAACGAGTCGCCCGCGGCGAGTTGCTGAGAGAGCCCGTTTATCCCGGCAGCCCGCATGAGTGCTGTCCCTGCGCTCATGCCT
>LJTR01000313.1 GCA_001303465.1 Phycisphaerae bacterium SG8_4 | reverse complement strand
GCAAAGTGTTGTTTGACGAGCCCGCCACACGCGTATCGCAGGCAAAAGCGTATCTGCAGGCCAAGCGATACGAAGACGCCATAACCGAACTCAAGAATGCGATTGATGCGCCCGGAGCGCCTCTCGAAGCCAGGTCGTTGCTCGAGCACGTCTACTATGAGCTCGGCAGGAAACAGGCATTGACGAAATTCTATGCTGAGACTCTTGAGAAGTTCCCTCAAAGCGCCAGATGGCTTAATCAGGCGGGCGCATTTGCCATTAAGACGGGCCAGTTCGACAAGGCCGAACAGTATTACGGAAAAGCTCTCGAAACCAGGCGCCAACTGCATTCGGCCGGTGCCAAGACCGATCAGATAGCAGACGCCCTTTATGCAGCAGCTTTTGACGGGTATTTGAAATCGCTCGTGGCCGGGGCCGGAACGCCGGATTCGAAGGACTTCGACCCCGCCAAACTGGACAAGGTCTTTGCCGAGGCGGGCAAGTATACGGACAGCGCTTTTGCCCCTATGGCGTATTTCCGAATGGCCCAGGCCAAATCCACACTCGGTGACAGAGCGACTGCTATTGAGTACAGCCGAAAAGCCGTTGACAAGGCCGGTGCCAACGAGACTCTCGCCGCCGAGGTCTTGCAAAGAATGTACCTGTTGCTGGGATACGAGGAAGTTCTGAAGTACTGTCAGCAGAGGCTTGGGAGCGATCCAGAGTCGCTCATTGCCAATTTTACCATGTTTTACCTTGCCAAGATCAACGGCGAGTACGACAAGGCCATAGGATATATCGACAAATGCATAGAACTGGCCGCCGACGATAGGGCCCGCCGAATGGCCTACAGCATGAGAAAAGGGAACATTCTGATTCTGGCCTATGCGAAAAGTTCCGATAAAAATTACCTGAAAATGGCCGTCGCAGATTACGAAAGTCTGCTCGTCAAAATGCCGAATAGTACCGGTGTTGCAATGATTTGCAACAATTTGGCATACTTGCTTGCCGAAAATGACGAAAGACTGTCGGACGCTCTCAAATATGCCAAAAGGGCGTTGGACCTGCGGCCAAACGATCCGGGCGTACTGGATACTTATGCTTACGTGTTGCTCAAGAACGACGATTTTACAGAGGCTGGCGAGTTCCTTGCGGCGGCTCTGCAACAGTATCAGCAGGACAAGATTACCGTTCCGGCAGAGATCTACGAGCACAAAGGCATGATAAACGAGAAACTCGGAGCGAAAGCTGAAGCACTTGCTGCCTACAAACGAGCGCTGGAAGTGGGAGCCGAGACGCTGTCACCGAAGGTGCGGCAGGAGATAGAAAGAGCTGTTGATCGTCTCTCGCCGTAAGTGCTTATGTGAAAGGCGCAGCGTAGGTTGACGTGCAAGGAGCGACGCCTTTGCTCGTTGACTGTGAATGGAGACTTAGATGGCGCAAGAAAGATCGGCAGCTTCGAAGCGCAGGCTACCGCCGGCAGGGCAAAACCCGGCGGCGAGCTCCGCGCTGACACCGAGAGAGGTCTTCGCAATTCTGCGCCGACACATCTTGCTGATAATCTTTCTGACTCTGCTTGGTCTGGGAGCAGGAGGCGGAACCTGGAAACTGCTGCAGATCAAGTTTCCGAGGTATACCGCCAGAACCTACATTCAGGTTCTGCCCCCGGTGGAAACTGATCCGATGACCATCAGCACCGTGCAGTTGCAGCGCGATGTCCTGTACGGTCATCGTCAATCGATCGCAAACCTGATCAAGCAACAGAGCACGATGGAGGACCTTCTCAAAAGGGACAAGGTCAGAGAGACACAGTGGTATCAGAGCTTTCGTGGCCAGCCGGCCAAGAAGGACAGGAATCGCGTCAAGTACTTGAAAAAACACTTCGGCGCGTACGCTCACAGAGATAGTGACTTTGTTGAGATTTCGATGAGCTGCCGTTCGCGCGCCGAAGCGGCGGACATAGTCAACGAAATGCTGGTCTTGTTCCTGGCTGGCCGGGGAGTTTCCGAACAGCGGGAAATATCGGAAAGACTCACGCAGCTCGATGGGCGCCGCCAGGACGTTCAGGCGGAAGTCGACGCCGCCGAGAAGGCGCTGGACGATGTTCGTGCCGCATACGATCTGACCGACATTGAAAGGCCGTTGGGCCGCAACTTCCAACACACTATCACGCTCAGGCTCAACAATCTGGAGCTTCAGAAAGACGAGCTTGACCTGGTGATAAGACAACTTCAAGCCGACATAGGCAATCTCGAACAACTGGCCACCGGTCCGGTTACCGAGCAGATCGCGGCCGTTATAGAAGCAGATGCGATCATGACGTCACTTGCTCAGCAGCTTGCCTTACAGGAGGCGGAACTCTCAGGCAAGCTCTCGAAGTTCGGCGACAATCACAGGGATGTTCGCCGGATAAGAGATTCGATAGAAAAGACCAGGATCGAAAGAGAGCTTAGGAAGGCCGAAATCGCCGAGCTGACCAGGCGGGCTAATCTCCAGCAAGCACAGGACACTTTGATCGTGCTGCAAGAGAGATTCGAGAAGCTGGAAGAAAGCCGGCAGGAGGCGGAGGCCAAGAAGAAACAGCTGGATATTGCCCGCGTGCAGTACGACAAGGGCGCGAAGATCAGAGACGAGAGACTCGCCAGGCTCGACTCGATCAAGGAGCAGATAGAAAAACTTAAAATAATGCACGATGACCCGAAGACACCCAAAGTGCTATCTGTCGGGCAGGCTCCGCAGCCGCTGGAGATGGTGTTCAGCCGGCAGTGGTGGCTGTGGTTTCCCAGCGGCACGGTATTGGGCATGCTGCTCGGGTTAGGCCTGGCGTTTCTTGTGGAGCTGGCCAACGATTTGGTTCGAACGCCGCGCGACGTCGCAAGATTTGTTCGTGTTCCGCTTCTTGGCGTTATCCCCAACGCCTCTGAGGACCGCCAGGTGCGACGAGTCGACCTTGCCCACGTTGTTCGCCAGGCGCCCTATTCCGTTTTGAGCGAATCTTACAGGCGGTGTCGAACGAACCTGAAGCTCTCGGGCCCTGCCGGACCTTCCAGGACTTTGCTCGTTACCAGCGGCATGAGCGGCGACGGCAAGACTTCTGTCGCGTCCAATCTGGCAGCCACCTTCGTCGCCTCGGACAAGAAAGTCCTGCTAATAGATGCAAACTTCAGAAAGCCGAATCTGCACACGCTGTTTCCCCAGGAGCAGGATTCGGCCGAGCGTTTCGATTTTGGATTGAGCAGCGTGCTGACGCACCAGTGCTCTTCGGGGGAAGCCGTCAGGTCCAGCGGCATTGAGGGTCTCGGCATAATCGATTGCGGACCGGCGCCTGCGAATCCGGCCGAGCTGCTCGGAAGCGCCCGCATGGAATCGCTGCTCGCCGAGCAGCGCACAAACTACGATTACATCATAATTGACGGTCCGCCCTCGCTGCTGGTAAGTGACGCCAAAGTGCTGGCCGGACTTGTCGATGCAACGGTTCTGGTCTTCAACGCAATGGCGACAAGCAGGGGCGCTGCCCAGAGGACCGTCCGTGAACTGGAACAAGTCGATGCCAAAATCATAGGCTGTGTGCTCTTTGCAGCAAGGTCTATCAAGGGCGGCTATTTCCAGGAGCAATTCAAGTCGTACAGAAGATATCACAAAAAAGCGAGACTTGCCGGTAGTGCAGCCTGAGAGCTGCCAGTATACTGCTCCTGATTGAAAATTCGTGTTCTTGCGCGGGCAAGTGGCTTTAAAATAATAGGTTATGGTTTTGCTCGCGGGAATCTACTACCCTGAAGGGTATATACTGGTTAGCGCTCTTGAGTGTCATTGACTTTGAACTGTTGAATTTCTTTGTTAGAGGCTCATTTTATGGATAAGTTCCTGGTGACCGGTGGAGCGGGCTTTATTGGCTCGAGTATCTGCAGGAAACTCGTCTCGCAAGGCTGCTTTGTGAGAGTCGTCGACAATCTGATTACCGGTAAGAAGAGCAACCTTGCCGAAGTTATCGACAAGATCGAATTCATTGAGGCCGATATGGGCGATTCGGAGGTCGCCCAATCGGCTGTTAAAGATATCGATGTCGTTCTACATCAGGGTGCGTTGCCCTCGGTGCCGCTGAGCGTCGAGGACCCCGCCTCCACACACAAGCATTGTGTAGACGCGACTTTCACGCTTCTGCTGGCTGCCCGTGATGCGCGTGTAAAACGCTTTGTCTATGCGGCAAGTTCTTCGGCGTACGGCGATGCG
Source organism: Phycisphaerae bacterium SG8_4 (assembly GCA_001303465.1). Taxonomy (GTDB): domain Bacteria; phylum Planctomycetota; class Phycisphaerae; order Sedimentisphaerales; family Anaerobacaceae; genus SG8-4. The sequence goes on along the minus strand of LJTR01000313.1, from coordinate 1,880 downwards.
CCGACCTCGCCGAAGACCGAAACGATGCCCGCCCGCCCGCTATCGCCTTACGCAGTCGGCAAGCTGGTCGGCGAATACTATTGTTCGGTCTTCTCTGGCGTCTTCGGCCTTGAGACGATTGCGTTGCGGTACTTCAACGTCTTTGGCCCTCGTCAGGATCCGAAAAGCCAGTACGCCGCCGCCGTTCCGGCTTTTGTAACCGCCATATTGAAGGACAAACCGCCGACCATCTACGGCGACGGCGAACAAAGCCGCGATTTCACGTATATCGACAATGTAGTCAACGCCAATCTACTGGCGGCCGGCGCCAAGCAGACCAACGGCGAGGTCATAAACGTTGCTTGCGGCCAGGCCGTAACCGTCAATGAAATCATCGCCATGATCAACAAGCTGCTCGGAAAGAACGTCAAACCGATCTATACCGATCCGCGCGCCGGAGACGTGAAACACTCCCTCGCCGACATTACCGCTGCACAGAACCTGATCGGTTTCAAACCTACAGTCTCATTCTCTGAAGGCCTGCAACTGGCGATAGACTGGTATCGCAACAACCTCGTATGATTTCACGCGGCCGGGTCTTTGCGACAGGGGTGTAGCTCAGCCCGTCATTTCTGCGACTGCCTTGGCGTCCTTGCGGCCAAAGACCGGTAAATAAGCCGACACAGAAGCAGCAGGGACCAGACGCGGGCAAAAGCAGACAATGGCCTGAATTTTTTGGTTTTGAGGGATGACTTTTTTGCCGATACATATCGAGATAGTACATTATGAACTCTTCTTAAGGATCAAAGATTATGAACTGTCCTGCTTGCGGAAATGTGTTAGAGGAAATGAAAATCGACGATGTTCTGGTTGATGTTTGCCAGGGTGGCTGCGGCGGCATCTGGTTTGACAATTACGAGCTTCAGAAATTCGATGAGCCGCATGAGTCTGCCGGCGAGCAGCTATTGGAAATCGAACGAGACCAAAGCATCGCAGTCGACCATACCAAGAGGCTCAGCTGTCCGAAATGCAGCGGCATGGTCATGATGCGGCACTTCTTCAGCGTCAAGAAGGAAGTCGAGGTCGATGAATGTCCGGGTTGTGGAGGCTTTTGGCTGGATGCCGGTGAGCTGGGCAGAATTCGCAGTCTTTTCGATACGGAAGAAGAGCGGCACCGGGCAGCTCATGAGTACTTCTCGGAAGTTTTTGGGGACGAATTGGCCGCGGCACAAAATGAAAGCGAGGCCAAACTCAACAAAGTACGGCAGATTGCAAATATGTTCCGCTTTGTTTGCCCGAGCTATTACATCCCGGGAAAACAGGATTGGGGAGCCTTTTAGCCCTCCGTCGTAGCGATCAAATAAGAGACGCTGTGTCTGAGGCGTACTGGACTGCCGCACCGCAAATACATGAACAGCACCGGAGCAGAAGCAGTGCTTCGAGTTCTTCACGAATTGACGGTCTTGGCTTGTCTGTCACGGCGGGCGCGTTGCCTTCTAATTTGAGATTGCCTGAGATTCCTTGTTGAAGAGCCTTTCTGCCGGGCAGCCGAGCTCTCGCTGTTTGCAATGCTTGCACGCGAACGAACCCCTGATTACGGCATTTGCCCCGAACGACAACATCAACAAAAGCACTAGCAACACGAGGACGGACCAGGTGAAATCCCTGATCAGGAGAATGAGCGCTGCGACCGCGGGCAATATAGCGACCATGAAATCCGGCAGCAGATCGGCCCAGGATACTTGCTTTTCAATGAATCTCTGAGGGTCGCCCTTGCCGAACACAAGTGAGCACAGTTTGCCTCTGCCCAGGCCGCATAGCTTGCCGTAGTAGTAGCAGTCAACACAACTGTGTTTTAGAATCCTGAACTCGATCCAAGCACAGTACAACACATACAGGAC
>LJTR01000140.1 GCA_001303465.1 Phycisphaerae bacterium SG8_4 | reverse complement strand
CCAGCCTCCCGGCATCGTCGGCGAATTGGCCGACATGATGTTGTGCCGCAAGATCCAGCCCCGCACGCTGCCAACGTGCGGAGCACTCTCCACCATGCACATCTGGTGGAAGTCAAAACAGGTGTTGTGTTCGAAGAGCAGGTCCATCGCGATCTCGCCGTTGTTCGTGAAGGTCTGAAGGCAGTCGACGTGTGCGGTCTTGATCTCCTGCCGCGTGCTGCCGTGATAATAGTTGTACCGCTGGATGCAGCCCTTGCCGAAGAAGCGAGAGTAATCGCAGTCGTCGTATCTGTTGCCCGCGGCGTACATGAAGAGGCGGCTGACTTCGTTGTTCTCCACCAGCCAGTCCTCCCCGCCTAGGATGAAGCCATACTCGCTGTGGTAGACCTTGTTGTAGACGATTCGGTTGTGCGCCACCGCAGAGTAGTCACGAGTATTGCCGTCGGCGCTCGGTTTGCCGACTGTCCCGTTGACCGCCACCATCATGTCGTGGATGTAGTTGTCCAGGATTTCGCAGTGGCTACCGCGCAGTTGGACGGCCGTGGCCGGTTTGTCGGCCGTGATCTCGAAGCCTTGCACTCGGATGTGACTGGCCTCCAGATCGAAGCCGCGCACAGTCACCGAGCGCCGGGGCATCGCTGCGAACGCGACCGGTTTGCCATCCGTGCCGCCAGCCTTCACCCTGACTCGTTCGTCATACTTGCCCGCCATGACATAGACGGTGTCACCCGGCTTGACCGCATCGGCAGCGCGCTGCACAGTCTTGAAGGGCTCCTCCTCCGTTCCCGGATTGGTGTCGGCCGCGCCCGGGGCGGTCTGGTTAACCACGTACGTGGCAGCTTGAGCCTGCCCAACTGCGACACCGCCAATGGTGCCTGCGATTGTGGATCCGATGCCCGGCAGCGTGGCCGTACGAGCAAAGGCCTGGATTGCAATCAAGCAGATAAGTGTTTGGTGTTTCATGTGGCTATACCTTTCTTCATCAGAGGATCTTGGTCGCACAGGCAACTTTGCAGCACAGATGAAGGTACACCGCCCGAGATCGGCTGTCAATTGTGCTTCTCCTTACACCCGTCGCCGGGTGCAGGGATCGCCGGGCGGTACCTTGCCCCAATTCATTTGGCTACGGCAAAGTCGTCTTCCTAAGTCCGGCGGTCCAACTAGGCGAAGAAGGCATCGCGGTTCCAGGGCCGGCCCTGCGGGTTCTTTCACGGTTTTGAGAGACTGCGTGGTTGGTGTCTTCCTCATCTTTACGACGACGCATGTAACACTTGTGACTTGCATCAGAGCGATTGGTTGTGGTATGATATACAAGGCAAAACCAGATTCAAATGAACTGTTCATTGTGAAACGCTCTCTGTGAAAGACAAGGAGATATGTCATGGCGAAGCGAAAAGGGTTCACGTTAATAGAGCTTCTGGTGGTGATTGCCATGATTGCTGTGCTGATGGCAATCCTCATGCCCGCAATGAAACGGGCCAGAGAGCAGGGCAGAAGGGCGGTTTGCCTCAATCATCTAAAGACACTTACTCTCGGCTGGATGATGTATGCCGATGAGAACGACGACAGGATTGTCAACGGCGAAGCCTATTGGGACCCCAGCGGGGCGCCCGCCGCCCCGGCGCCCACATCGGGTCCTCACAAGGGCGAGCCCTACTGGGTAGGCAACGATTGCGCCTCTGGTTTCGCGCAGGGCGCGCAACGACCGATTGACATACAAAAGCAGGCCATCCGGGTCGGAGCGCTGTTTCCGTACTGTGCTGCCGAGAAGGTGTACCGGTGCCCGACCGGCGTTCGCGGGGAGATGCGCACGTACTCCACAGGCTACGGAATGAACGGTTGTTTCGATGCAGCCGGAACCTATAACGGTAACCGGGGAGTGAGAGTGGGCCAGACGGTCCTGATGGTCAAAAGGAGATCGGAAATCACCGTTCCGGCTCCGGCTTATCGACTTACCTTTCTCGATGAAGGCCAGATCAGTCCGGACAGCTATGCGATTCACTATACGACGCCGAGATGGTGGGACCCTCCGTTCGTCCGGCATGGAGACGGCACAAACGTCTCTTTCGCCGACGGCCACAGCGCCTACTGGAAGTACAGGGCAAAAGAGACGATAGAGGCCGGCAAGCGACCTCACCCGCCGTACAACTCCGACGAGGGTCTGGCCGATGTGAAGAAGATGCAGGAAGCCATCTGGGGCAGAGTGGGGTACTGACCACAACTTCTTCAATCCCACGGCGAGCCCGGCGTGCCGGCCTCCGAGGCTATGGGACGGCGGCTGAAGGGCTTGACCTTGCCTGTGTGCACGTCGTCAAGCACCTTATGCGTGGCCGCCAGCGCCTGCACCATTTCCAGATAGGGACGGTTGGTGACATCTACGAGACCGATATTGTAATTCTCACCATCCATGCGCCCGAGCGCCGATTGGTCCTGCCACTGAAACCAATGGGCCCCGAGGAAGTAGGGCAGCGCCATGGCCTGTTCCACGTAGTAGCGATAGCCCGCAGCCCGCTCGGATTGATTCTTTGTCTGAACCAGCCCGGCGCTGAGGCCGTTGGCCGGTACACCAAAATGGAACTCTCCGATCACGATCGGCCGCCCGGCCAGAGCAAAGGTGCGCTTGAGTTGTCTGGTAGGCTCGTATTCGTAGACATTGATGCTGCATACGTCAAATTTCTTTGCCAGACGACAGACGGCCTCCGGCGGGCTGCCGCCGAAGCGGATGCCGAGATTCAGGTGGTTGGAATCGTACTTCTTGATTGCCGCGTTGATCAGATCCAGATACCTCTCGAACATGGTATGGACAAAGTGCTCGCGACGTTCCTTCGTGTCACCCTGGGCCAGATAGGCACGGAGCTTCGTCCTGGTCGCCGTATCCGGTCCGTTGAGGAACATGTCAACAAGTTCGCTCTCGCGTTTAGGCCATGGCGGTTCGTTGCCGATGAACGTGCCGATCAGCCAGGGGTCGTCCCTGGTCGGCTCACACTGACGCCGGGCCTCTTCATCCAGACGACGGGCGAATTCCTCACCGTAGACGTCCGGCATGCCCAGAAAGGACGGCTGCGTGCGCGGGCTGCGAAAGGTCGCGACGTAGGCCTTGCGACGACCGTCTTCGGATTCTCTAAAAGAGGACCAGTTGCCTACCGTATTGAGCCCCCATGCAGTCATGCGACGCTCAATCAAGTTGGTGTCGACCTTAGAAGATCGCCTGCCCCGACCGTGGATGCAGTTTGAGCCGGTCGATAGAAAAAGATGCCCGTGGGGGTCGACAAACCACCAGATACCGTCAATCTCCTCCACCCGGAAGAAACCCGTGGCCCTTGCCTGGGTATCCAGATAGCCGCCGTATTCACATGTATTGAACTGACTGCCATCGGTCAGGGCCCGGGTCTCTTCAGCCAGTTCCCGGGCCAGCTGTTCTTCGCTCTTGATCTTGCCGGGCCAGTCTGCGTGGGCCCACTGTCCAAACGCGTCGAGGACAGGCTTCTTCTCCAAGAAATCCGATCCGACGTCTTCGGCGGTCAGTTTAATCGAGCGAATCTCCAACCTTGGCTTCTCTGTGGGGTAGGTCATGGTCACGCCCAGCGCCTGGGCCTTGTCGATCGGTCCGAACGGCCCCCACACAGACATCCAGAAGGCGGCCGTGCGGCGGTTACTGGCCGAGGCCATGTCATGACCGGATTGGTCCCTGCCCTTGAAATATCGCAGGGGTATAGAGGCCCGCAGCCATACGTTCTGGCCGAAGGGATGGAGCATGATGCGTCGCGGGCCGTCGGCTGTGTAAAGCCACAGGGCAAACCGCTGCGGTGTGGAGGTACGCATTTCCAGGACCAGATATTCATAGGCTGACCAGTCAGTTGGCAGGTCCCGATCCAGTTCGCCGAGAGGCCACTTGTGCTCGGAAAGTCGGCCCTCAAAGGTCACGGATTTTGGTTCGATCGCACCGAGGCGACTTGTCAAAAGCAGTGGGGCGATCAGGGCAAAAAGAGTTTTAAATGACCGGTGCGTTTTCATAGGTTCTATCCTCACGCTAATTTGCTTAAGTGCCATCCTTCGAAGGCGGCATAGAATACTCATGATGCGACAACTAATATAGTTGCCCAGGACAATCCTGGCAAAGGTTTTCTCATGATCACACGAGGCAGCACGCGCTGCTGATTGACACACTGTAGGTGGCCTGTCAGAAAGTTGTTGAAATGCCGCGAGGATTCTCGTATCAGTACGGTCTGGTTATTCTCTCGCTCCGGGCTCCTTCGGCGGCTCGACTAGTTCCGTGTGGCTGACATATTGGAGTTACGACCGAGGGAGAAGGAAGTGAACAGTCACTAAAGACGGGAGAAGACGATGAAGAAAGTAGCCTTGCTGTTCTTGGCGGTTTATTCTGGATTGATTTCAGGTGTCGTCCCAAGCGCGTCGGCGGCGAATCCGTCCGGGGGCTTTGCCTTTACTGACAAGGTGGTCCTCGCCTATTACTACATCTGGTATGACGAAGGCAAGTGGATCAAGACAGCGGCCGAAGGTGGTCGCAGGGAAGGCTTGGAGGGGCTGCATCCACTAGTAGGGGCCTACAATTCATGGGACCCGACCATCATCGACAAGCACCTGGAGCAGATGAACCGCGCCCTGATCGACGCGGTGGCCGTCTCGTGGTGGTACGATACCAAGGCCAACGGTACGAATGACATACTGGACACTGTCTTCGAGAAGGCTGCTGCTCGCGGCCTGAAGGTCACCATCGATTACGAACACGGCCGTGCTGAGCTGCAGACCGTGAATCACGACTTGTTCTACTTCTTGAACCGGTACAAAGATCATCCGGCCATGCTGAAGGTGGAGGGTCGTCCGGTAGTGATGATCTGGACGGCCTGGGCGCATACTCCGGCTCAGTGGCAGGGCGTATTTGACAAATTGGAGAAGGCCGGGATCAACGCCTTTCCTATCATGTCCGGTAGTTATCAGAACGGCAGAGGAAGGAGTTATCTGGGGCCGTTTCGTTCACTGGCAGATTTCATGAAGACTATGCGCGGGCATATCGACGAGTATAACAGGACCAAAGGTCTCGAGAACGGCAAACCCGCGCAGCATCACGCCACAATCTCACCGGGCTATGACGAAACCAGGAACCCGGGGCGCAAGACCAGCGGCGGCGGTTACAAAGGTGCAGGTTGGAAAGACCGCACCAAGTTCGGTGTCAATTACCCTGACAATCCCGACGGGGCCTACTACCGCGGCACCTTCGAGGCGGCAATGAGTTCCAACCCCGACTGGCTGCACATTTCCACCTTCAATGAATTGTATGAGTTCAGCCACATCGAGGCGACGTTTGAGCATGGATACAAGTATATCGATCTGACCGCTGAGTTTGTCAGAGAATTCAAAGGCCTCAAACAGCAGAGACAAGAGGGTCGCGCCGGGGCCAACACCGACTAGGCAGGTGGGTCACCACAAAAGAAGGAGACAAATGACAGTCCTCTTTGGAGAGTTATTATGAGAGCAGCACAGGTTGTTCTTGGTCTGCTTGCGGTCTGCTCGGCGGCAGGCAGCGCCCGGCAGGGGCCGATCCTGATCGAAAATGAGCACGTAAGATACCGCATTTCTGCTGAGGGAAGAAATCTCGCATTTGTTGATCGGGCATCGGGAACCGACTATCTCAAGAATGACAAACCATCGGCCTGCGCCCTAGTTCGGGCCGGCGGCGCCGAATACCCGGCGAATTCTGCTGTTCTGACGAATGACCGTTTGACCGTAGAGTTCAGCGAGGCAGATGCCAGAGCGGTTCTTCGTGTCGAATCTTTGGACTCGTACATCCGGTTGGTAGTTGAATCGGTGAGCGGTGACAATATCGAATCGCTGTCGTTTCTGAACATTCCACTCTCTCTACAGGGCCGGCCCGACGAACCGTTCGGCTCGTGCGCTCTGTCTCTCAACCTCATAACCAGAGTGAACCAGTTGCCCGCGCTGCAGAGAAGTCTAGAGGCATCATGCTACGACAAGTTCGGCATCGCAGGTGCGAAGGTCGCGATTGTCGCGATGCCGATGGACAGGATGCTCACAGCCCTCAAACAGGTTTTGACCGATGCCGATGAGATGCCCCATTGCACGGTCGCCGGCCCGTGGGCACACGAAGTGGCGTTCAACCGCGGCTCGTATTTGTTCAATTTCGGCTCTCTGAATGATTCGAACGTGGATGAATGGATAGCAATGGCCAGGGACCTCGGGGTAACTCAGATCGACAATCATGGCGGAAGGAATTTCTTTCGATTCGGCGATTTTGTGCTGGACAGCCAGAAGTGGCCCCAAGGCTGGGACACTTACCGTCGTATTGTGAAGCGCCTTCATGATGCAGACATCGGGTCGATCTTTCACACGTACGCATTCTTCATCGACAAGCAGTCAAAGTACGTCACTCCGGTTCCGGATGAGCGACTCGAGGCCTTTCGAAGTTTCAGTCTTGCTGCGGCCATTGATCCTAATGCCACGGAAATAACAGTCAACGAATCGACGAGCGGCATGAAGACTGTCACCGGCTTTTTCGAGCACAACAGTGTGATACTCCACATCGGTGACGAGCTGGCCACCTTCGGTGCTGTCAGCCAGGAGCCTCCGTGGCGGTTCACGAAGGTCCGGCGCGGCGCGTTCGCAACCACTCCGGCAGCGCACAAGAAGGGGGCCAGGGCTCGCCATCTCAAGGAATGCTTCGGCCTTCTCGTGCCCGATCCTGAGTCGTCGCTTTTTGAGGAAATTGCGGCCAATCACGCCGATATCGTCAACTCGTGCGATTTCGATGGAATATACCTCGACGCCATCGATGGGGCCAGCATCCTCCGAGGTGCAGACGAATGCTGGTACTGGGCGGACAAGTTCGTCTTTGAGATCCAGAGGCGGCTCAAGAAGCCGGTAGGCATGGAGATGAGTGCCATGTGGCATCATTTCTGGCAGTTCCGCACGCGATGGCAGGCATGGGACTACCCGCAGCGGGGCCACAAACGCTTCATCGACATACATGCCAACTCCGTCAACGGCGGACTCTTGCTGCCTCTCCATCTCGGATGGTGGAATTTTCAGCATTTCAATCCACCACAAGTTGAACCAACCTATCCCGACGTGATCGAGTATCTGGGCGCCAAGCTCATCGGATGGAATGCGGGCATATCTCTAACCGGCGCAATAGATCGTGATCGTCTTACTGCAGTGCCGCTGTTTCGCCGGGCGGTTGGTATCCTCCGTACATGCGAGCAACTGCGTCGAGACAATGCATTCGATGAGAAGGTCAGAGAGAGGCTGCGGGAACCGGCAAAGGACTTCTCTCTCTTTCGTGATAAGAGCGGGACGTGGCGATTTCGCCCGACGCACCGAGACGGACACCGCGCCTCATCCAGCGAGCCCTCGAGTCTGTCGTGGACGGCAACGAATCCCTTCGATGAGCAGCCTGTAAAACTGCGCATCGAAGCACTCATGTCCGCAGGATCATACAGTGACCCGAACAATATAGTCCTGGCCGATCTGTCGGATACCGAGCATTTTGCGGGGCCGCCCGGCGCCGCCAATGGAGTGACTGCGTTTCTGGTGGAGGCATCGAGCGGATCGGATGGCTCGGGTGTGTTCAGCGCACAGAATTCGGGCAGGGTTGCTCGAAACGCGGCATGGGCCAGGCTTGATCGCAAGTTTTCGCCCTGTCTGAACTTGAAGAATCATCAGGCGATTGGCATGTGGATCGAGGGTGACGGCGCCGGACAGATCCTGGCCATTCGGCTCGAGAGTCCTCGCCACATTTCCTTTGGCGCCGTAGCAGACCGTTATGTTACGCTCGATTTCGCCGGCCCACGGCTGCTGACGTTGGTCGAGACCGAATCGGCCCGGTGGAGCGACTACGTCTGGAACGACGGCAAATGGCTCTATAACGTCTACCGCGAGACGATTGATTTCGGTACGGTTGAATCTCTCAGCATCCTGTACAACAATCTGCCCGAGAACAAACAAACTAAGTGCAGGATTGGCCCGATCAAGGCCATGCCCATGATACCCTGCACAGTGAAGAATCCCGTGGTGACCGTCAACGGCAGGGCGATCACCTTCGGTGTGGAGATGCGATCCGGCAGCTACCTTGAATTCACCGGGGCCAATGATTGTACCTTGTACGGCTCCAAGGGTGAGTCACTTGCCAGAGTGGTGCCGGAAGGCCCAGTCCCCGTGCTTTCTGGGGGTGTAAATCAGATCCGGTTTTCGTGTGACAAAGTAGATGCACCGGCGCAGCGCGTGAAAGTCACAGTCATCTCGCACGGAGAGCCTCTTTGATTCGGGCTGGCTCAGCGCCTCTGCGTGGGCGGTTTGAGGAATCCCTGATGTCGCATCCAGGCGGCACAGGCCCGTGTCCATTCCGAGCACGGATGGTCGATCGGCCGGACGCCGAAGTCATGGGCCGCCGTCGCATAGACGTGCAGCTCCGCCGGGACCGCAGCCTTCTTCAGCGCAAGATACATCAGCACACTGTGCTCCGGCGGGCTGATGATGTCGTTCCCGCCGTGCGCGAGAAATATCGGTGGCGTGTCGGCCGGAATATTCAGACCGGGCGCGATCTGGTCTTTGTCCTTCGCCTTCAGGTAGCCCGAGTAGACTGCGATGGCGAAGTCAGGCCGGCAACTGATTGTGTCCACATCGTCGACCGGCTCGTACGTTCGCCGCTCGAAGCTCGTCGCCGTTGCGATCGCCAGATGGCCGCCGGCCGAGAAACCAACAATGCCGATCTGCCTGGGATCGATGTCCCACTGGGCGGCTCTACTCCGCACCAGGCTGACGGCCCGCTGGGCATCCTGGAGCGGCCGCCGGGCCGGCTCGCCCTTTACCTCATCGGGCCGGCGTGGCACTCGGTACTTGAGGATAATGCCGGCGGCGCCTATGGAGTTCAGCCAGGCGGCGACTTCCTCACCTTCCAGTTGCCAGTAGAGATCCCAGTAGCCGCCCCCGGGGCAGATCAACACGGCAGTCCCGGTGTCCTTGTCCTTTGGCGGCCGATAGATCGTCAGAGTCGGTTTGGTTACGTTAGTAACCAGCCTCGTCGGCTCGGTGACCTCGACCTGCTTGCGGTCCAGCTTCGGCGACATGCGGACGGTTTCGGCGCCGATATTGCCGTTCTCATCGGGAGCTGTGCCCGGCCAGACCTCGACGACAAGCGGCTCCCCAGCTCCAAGCGTCGGCCAGGCCGCGCACATCAATATGACCAGAGAAAACGCCAATGCCAATCGCGTAACTGAACAATCCACCTTTGCCTGCATTGTTCGATCCTTTCGATGTTTGTTTTCTGTCACAACCTCAACCAGCTCATCGCGCTGTGTGAGCCGATGCTTTCCTCGTCCGCCTCTGCCGATATGTATTATACTGCCGGAGTAGAACTGCCGCAATTGCAGCAGGGGCCAGAAGCGTACCATTGAGGGCTCTGCCTGCGATTCCTTGAAGGAACCGCCGGACGGCCGTCTCGCCTTGATTTCTCCGCTTGAAATGTCTTGTCCATCCAGTATAATCATTCTTGTCGGTGACATAAGGAAACGGAGATTGTGATGACCCGCCCGGAAACTGCGATACCGTCGCACTTCCAAACGACGGGCAAATAGATGTTGCACCAGAGAATATGTCGAAGTGACCGAGTTCTTGAGTGTCACAGAAAGTGAGAACCACATCATGAAAGCAGATCGTCGAAGATTTATGAGTGCTGCCCTTGCCGGCGGGCTGGCTGCCGCATGGCCCCGCTCATCCGGTCGCTCACAAGCTCGGGAGTCCGGTTCACAAACCCGGAAAGCCAAGTACGCCCGCCTGGATGAGATTCTCAGACAGCCCGTTCTAAAGAAAGAACTGTTCAGTGCTCCGGTGACCATCAAGAGCCTCGAATTGCTTCATGACGGACGCAGTTTCTTGTGCAGAGTGCGTTCTTCCGATGGAGCAGAAGGTGTTTCCGTTGGCCACGGTACAATGAGATCGCTCTATCCGATCTTTGTCAATGCATTGCAGCCTTTCTTCGTCGGCAAAGATGCACGGGACCTGGATCTGCTGCTTGAGAAGGTGTACATATACAATCTCAATTTCCGATTGAGCGGCCTGGCGCTCGGGATCCCTCTGGCCACAATTGAATTTGCCATTCTCGATATGTTGGGGCGTATTGCCAACAAATCCATGGGCCAGTTAATGGGAGAGATTCACCACCCGCGAGTTCCTGTTTACCAGGCCACGGAATACCGTGAGAGATCTGTGGAGGAATCCCTGGAGCTGATAAAACGGGATGTAGCCGAATACAACGCCCATGCGGTGAAGATCAAGGTCGGCGCGCTTATGTTCATGACCGCAGACGTCAACGCCGTCGGCCCCAAAGGACGAACCGAAAGAATGATCCCGCTGATACGCGAGACATTCGGCGACGAGATGGCCTTGTACGCAGACGCAAACGGTTTCTATTCGGTGGATGAAGCGATACGGGTCGGCAGGCTGCTGGAGGAATACAACTACCGCTTTTTCGAAGAGCCCGTCATGTTCGACTGGTACGAAGAGACCAAACAGGTCGCCGATGCGCTGACGATTCCTGTCGCAGGCGGCGAGCAGGAATACGGCCTGCACGGTTTTCGCTGGCTTATCGCCAACGATGGGCTTGAAGTCGTTACCCCCGACAACTACTACTTCGGCGGCATGATTCGCTCGATGAAAGTGGCACGCATGGCCCATGCCTTCGGTAAGACCTGTACTCCACACATGTCAGGAGGCGGACTCGGATACCTCTACGCGATTCACTTCGTATCTGCCCTGCCCAACGCCGCCGCCCATCACGAATTCAAAGGATTGAGGACTGAGGTACAATTCGAATGCAAGACATCCCCGCTGCTGGTGGAAGACGGCCGGATCAAAGTCCCCACCGGCCCGGGTTCCGGTGTTGACATCGACCCGGATTTCATCAGGAAACATAAGCAGGTCGAGGCATAATCCAAAAGCCGGGGTGGTTCCTAATCTACTCTCTCTCCGAAGCAGAAGAGGTGCTCGAAGCCGCGCAGGAATACCTGGCCGTCGCTGATAGCCGGTGAAGCATAGCACGATTCACCCAGTTCATAACTGG
>LJTR01000016.1 GCA_001303465.1 Phycisphaerae bacterium SG8_4 | reverse complement strand
GGATCGTAGGTTTTATACATGCCTCCTATGATACCTATTATTATCTTGTGAAACCATCAATGGCTGGATGGATTACCTTTGCGGCTGGAATTATCACCGTGAACGCTCTTCTGTTCAGTCGAAAGATTCATGCAGGTCGGGCCGAACACCGTGGTTCGGTCGACGCTGCTGCGCATCGCGACTGACCCCGCGCGCTAGAGATCGATGATGACCAAACCTGCCGTCCAGGTCAACCGCGCCCCCGTACTGACCCTCTGGGGGGCAGTTGTCGCCGAACGACTGGGATACGACGCCCAAGCCTCCCTATCTCTTGGAAAAGCCCTTTCAGGATTGAACGCTCAGGCAAAAGGTCGAAGCCTTGGCATTTTTCAAGCGAAGAAGACCCCAGACGGCGGACCGCCCAAGAAAGTTGGTCTGGGCGAAGAGTTCTGGATCGAGCTATGCGGCCGGGGCATTCCGGCAAAGAACACTGATGATGGCATTCGCGCCGTCGTCAAGGACAAGCCCGTAGATACTGCTGGTGTTCAACAATATCTGGAGAAGAAGTTCGGCGAGGATCTGGATCGAGTGAAAGAAGCAATGCGCGCTTTGGCGGAGTCGTTCGAGTCAGAAGAACTCGCCAGCCGAGCGTACTCGCTGTATGAGAAGTTCCGACCTGTGATTCCCAAAGGCAGGCGTGGCTGGGGAGCCAAAGGAGATCTCGACCTTGATTTGATCCGCTCTCTTGCTGAGTAGGCGCTTTCAGCACATCTCCTTTTCGTGATAGGGTCGCTGGATTGTGACGACGTTGTGGATGTAGCCGACGATGGATTGTGCGGACGTTCCGAGCAGAGGCTTAAGTGGTCTTGTCGTGATTATTAGCGTTTTATTAAGTGACGCTACATTGATATGTGGTAACATGTCAATCCAGGGTGCCGTTTGATTGCTGCGCGTTCAGATGGACCCTGATCTTTGCGTTCGGCGGCAGAATTATGGAAATTCGTTTTACCTTATGGCGGAGGGCGGGCAAAACCGGGTGCCGGTTCATTGGCAATCCGCTCTTCGCCGTGCCTGCCGTGCTGGGGATTATTTACGTCGCTGGATTTCTTGGCTGCGTGGGCAAGTATCTGAGAGATTCCTATCTGCCCTATGAAGGGGAGGTCGTCGCAATCAAAAGGTCATGGACGGACTGGTTCCTGCTTGAAAGCAACGACCAGGAACACTTGGTCATCAGAACACCTGCGGGCAATACAGTCGATAGAGTCGTGTCTTTACAGACTCGTTCTCTGCAGCGTATCGAGGTCGGAGACTACGTCGTAAAGGACAAAGGCATCCGCAATCACGCCAAGCCACGCGGCAAGAGGACCACTCAAGAGATACGAGAGATGGCTCTGGAGCAGATCGAAACGGCAACACCGAACAGAACTCCTGCAGGCGACCGCCAAAAGGCGCCGCCTGAGGAGCGACGTTAGGCACACATAATGGTACCAGTATTGGTATATGGAGATCGAGAATGAAAAGAAGAATCGTGATCTTGACAATTCTACTTGTATTAACGTTGGTGGCGTTCACGATGGCGGCAAGCGCAGGGGCATCCGGCGACGGCCTGGAGTCGGCAACCGAGTGGCAGTCTCCTCCCGAAGAGTTGCTGGAGGTGCTCCACGCGCCACAGCTGCCCTGGGTGTGGGCGGCACCAACCGGCGAGTACCTGTTCTGCGCCGATCCCGTGCTCTATCCCCTCCTCGCCGAGCTGGCCGCGCCGATGCACAAGCTGGCCGGCATCCGGGTCAATCCCGCCATCAACGGCTACCATGGCCAGCACGGGGGCACATCCCCCCGCCTGGTCAAGGTCGAGGACCGAGTCTCGACAACCCTCGATCTGCCTGAGAACGCCGAGGTCTACGACGTGGAGTGGGCCGTGGACGGCCAGCACTTCGCGCTCACCGTCGGGCACGCCGATCACATCGGCCTTTGGGTCGGATCGGTGGAAGGCAAACTGACCAGGATCGAGAATCTGGCTCTCAATCCGCTCATGGGCACCGCAGTGAGCTGGCTGCCCGACCAGCAGCGCCTGCTGGTCCGCCGCATCCCTAAGCGTGGACCGGCTCCCGAGCCGCCGGCCATACCGGCCGGTCCGGAGATCCTGGAAGGAGCTGGGGCCTCGGCCCGCTCCACTTACGAGGCGCGCAACCTGCTCGAGACGGCTCACGACGATGCCCTCTTCGAGTACTACACTACCTCTGAGCTGGTGATCGTCGATCCGGCGACAGGTAAGGTGAATGTCGTCGGTGCCCCCGCTCCCTACACCACGGCCGAGTTCTCGCCGGACGGCAGGTATATCCTCGTCGAGCGTCTGGTCGGTCCCTGGTCCCACGAGGTTGGCTGGCGGCGCTTCGCCAGCAAGATCGAGGTGTGGAACGATAGGGGTAAGCTGATAGCAAACATTGCCTCCCTGCCCGTGGCCGATGAGGTGCCGACCCACGGCGTGCCGGAGGGGCCGCGCGGAATCTCGTGGCGCGACAACGCGCCCCACACGCTGTTCTGGGCCGAGGCGCTCGACGGCGGCGATCCCGTAGCCGAGGTGCCCCATCGCGACCGACTGATGCGTCTCGAGGCGCCGTTCACCGGCGAACCCGAGGAGGTGTGGAAGGCCGAGCACCGCATCCGGACCTGGGGCGCCTGGGTCGCAGAGGGCGACACCATGATGGTGATCGAGCGCGAGCGGATTAAGCGCTGGCGCTACACCTGGCTGATCGACGTCGACACCGGCAAAGCGAAGCGCTGGTTCGATCTGAACGAGAACGACCGCTACAACTCCCCGGGCTATCCGCTGTACCGGCCACTGGAGAACGGCCGGTGGGTTCTGCACCAGAAGGGCGATGCGGTCTACTTCAGCGGCAGCGGAGCCACCGAGGACGGCGACCGGCCCTTCCTGGACCTGCGACACATGGAAACCGGTGAGACCGAGCGTCTGTTCCGCTGCGATCCGAACCGCTACGAGGACTTCGTGGCTTTCGCCGGTGGCGAGGACCGCTTCGTGTTGCGCGCCGAGTCTGCCGTCGACGTACCCAACTACTATCTGGCCACCTTCGGCAAGAAGATCGAGGCGGCCGAGGGCGAGGCCACGCGGATGATGACGCGTGTACCGATCACGCGATTCGAGGACCCCACGCCCCGGTTGCGCGAGATTAAGAAGCGCATCGTGCGCTACGAGCGCGAGGACGGCGTGCCCCTCAGCTTCCACCTGCATCTGCCTCCCGGCTACGAGGAGGGCACCGCGCTACCTACGGTGCTCTATGCCTATCCCCTAGAGTACTCTGGTGCAACCACCGCCGGGCAGGTCAGTGGCTCGGCCCAACAGTTCATGCGTTTGTCCGGCGCCTCACACCTATACTTCCTGCTCAGGGGCTATGCAGTGCTCGACCGGACCGCTATGCCGATGCTCGGCGATCCCGAGACCACCTACGACACATTCGTGCCCCAGTTGGTGGCCGACGCGAAGGCCGCGGTGGCCAAGGCCGTCGAGATGGGAGTGGCCGATCCCAAGCGCATCGGCGTCATCGGCCACAGCCACGGCGGGCTCATGGTGGCCAACCTCCTGGCGCACACCGACCTGTTTCGGGCCGGCATCGCGCGCAGCGGCTCGTACAACAAGACCAACCAGCCCTTCGGTTTCCAGTCCGAGCGTCGTTCCCTCTTCGAGGCGAGGGATGTCTACATCCAGGTCTCGCCGACCTTCTTCGCCGACCAGGTTAATGAGCCGATCCTGATCATCCACGGTGACGACGACTCCAACCCGGGTACCCTCACGTTCCAGTCCGAGGTCTTCTTCGAGGCCGTGCGCGGTTCGGGCGGCACCGCCCGGCTGGTGCTGCTGCCCTTCGAGGACCACGGCTACCGGGCCCGGGAGAGTGTGGAGCACGTGCTCTGGGAGCAGCTCCGCTGGTTCGACAAATATGTAAAGGGCGCGGGGACCGTAACGCCCTGAAGCAGCGACTTGGAGCGACGCCAATAGGGGCGCTGCCGCCTGACACAGCACTGCCGCGTGCCGCGGGTTTTTTTAAGTCGTTTTTGCGCGAAAAGTCCTGTTCTTGTTGTCAGTCCAACCCGATGCACGCGCAGCTGAGCCAAGCGTTTGGGATTTCATAATCTACCCTCAGAAGACTCCATTGGTCTTTTGAGGGTTTCCTTCTTTGTGGAGATATTCAGCAAGCCGCACCTTTCCAGTGCGGCTTTTCTATTTTACAGTCCGTTCAATCCATTCTGCATATCCTCGACGAGTCTGATAAGCCCTGAAATCCAAGATTTTAACCAGAAACTGACGTATTCAACGCTACCGACTCTCAAGCCTTTTAGCATAAGGCATTTGTGAGCCAATACGGAGCGGATCATAACGCCGGCGGTCGTACATGTGCGGCTCAGGATACGATCGTCGATTAGAAACCGCCCTCATGGTAGTAATGGTCCGGATTTCCAACGACGACGTATACGGCCAGGCCGGTTTCTAAAACAAGCTCCACGCCTACAACCTGCCTGCGGTGATGCCCGTGGGCTGGAGCGTGTGCAGGCGGGCCGTGGCCCACTCTCCTGCTAGGCGAGTTATACACGTCCGTTGACGAACAGCAAGTGGCAATGAGCAATCCACAGGCTGATGTAAACTGCCCTCACATTTTGCACTCCAAGGTTCGTGTCGAGGCAATTTAGAAATGGAAAGATCAGAAGGGGTATGTCTGACCTCATAGGACTTCTGGGCAGTTCACAGAAACCCATTGACTTTGCGCTACCGCCACCGAGAGACTGGCTACTCACCTACTTTCTGTGTCCACCGCTTGCCGTTCTTCTCGAATTCGACTGTGTCTTCACATATCTTGAAAACGGTGGCGCCATCAACAACGCCTCCTTCAGAGACCATTTGATCATTGATGAATGCAATCGCATGGCTTTCGCTGTATGCTATGCTGTTTACACGCGCCCTGTTTGGGGATTTGTCTGCAGATTGCTTTGACGGGGTAGATTCTGCCGGCAGGATAGGATCATCCAACGAAGACTTATCACCTTCAGGCTTTGCAGCGGCCGGGGTACTTAGAAAGTGCACAGCGAAGATGACAATAAGAGCCAAAACAGGAAGAACTAAGACCCACCACTTAAGCTGCTTGTTCTCAACTATGCGGTTCTGGCTATCAACTGTGCCCACCTCGCTTGTTGATTCTGCAAAGGCCATTCTCACATTGTTGGCTCGCTCGGCCGGTACCTCTCGTATTTCCTGGTCAGAGTTCCACATATCCGTTTTATCCTGTTCAATTGGGATTCAACCGAGTTAACGAGTCAACCTATTGGAGAGCGTCAAAACATAGCGTGACCCGGAGAGTCATCCGCTTGGAAAGCCCCGGTCCTTGTGTCAAACCTCCAGCCGGCAAGATTCGCACCGGCAGCGGTGCCGTCTATGCGGATTCTTGCTGAGTCATTGAAGGGATTGATCGGGAGACATTGCAGATAAGGACCGAAGTCAACGCCTGGATCCCCGTCGACATTGGTTTTCGTTGCCATCCTGTGTAAGAAACTGGTGAAGTTCTCGCCTGTCAAAGTGGGAAGTTGGCCATTGTGGTGAACCTTGTACAACTCGATCTTGGAACGCACGCCGAGAAGATAGGTTGCCAGGTCTAAACTCCTGTTTTCTCGACCGGCGCCCGAAACATTAGGGACCACTACTACCAAGACGCTCAAGAGCAGTGCGAACAGCACAAACTCTGTCAGTGTGAAACCACCCCTGCGAATCATTTCCCCCAACTCCTCCAAGAATCAGACTGCTGGCGCATACCCAACGCGAGGGCAGGAATAATACAGACATTCTCTGCCATCCTAATTAGAGCATAGAAAATGTTTTCCGAATGGCCAAACGGTCATGGCAACTTGTCACAAGAAAGGGCGCTCAAGGCCAATTGAAAGCGATTTCTGAGAATATGGTGTTCTGGGTTCTATGGATGGGCAAACAGCCAGTTCAAAATCATGCCAGCACCGAAGCACCTGATCAGAAAGCCTCCGAGACACTTTCTCATAGGCTTCAGGGTGCTTGCAGGACGAAAACGTGTGACTCTGGATCCTCTGGTATTCGTCTGCAAGGTCAAGCTTCTCGCTGTTCCATGCCCACAGGGGTATCGCCCTTCGGATATCATCGACAGGATTTGGGACTCTCGTAACTGAATAGGCTCAGCCTCTCAGATGCTGATCGGTGTCCTATATTGCTTATCGGCACATTTGAAGGCGATTTTGCCCGCAATGAGACACGCCCGGTCCGGAGTCGGCTCGAATGGAGATCGTCGCCCAATAGCCGGTTATGGGCCTGGCGGGAAACCTACCGGCCTTCTGTGAGGCGGATTCTGGCAGTTACGTTTACAAGACCTTGTGCGGTGGGCTGTCGCAGATGTTTGACTCAACAGTCTATGCTTTCCTTGGCCTTTTTCAGATGTTCTGAGACTGCCTCATGTGCCTCGTCTATTCCGCTGATCCGGTAGAACGGTTTGCATCTTTTACCAACATCTTTAGCGCTGTGCTCAACAAGGACGTCAATCCTCCCGTCAGTCTGTTCTTCGAGAAGCACCCGCGCAATGGCGTTTCGCCAAGTAGCACCTGTTCTCTGACAGCCTGGCCGCAGGGCCCGCAGGACGTTGTAGTCGTCGCATATCTCGTTGACGGTACCCAAATGATCTGCGTCCGAGTGGCTCAAGAGAAAGAGCGGCTAGGTGAAAACTGGCGTATGGACTGACGTATGAGGCCAATTTGGACGAAATTTGCTGAAATGTCTGAAATGGCAATTGCGGTAAGTATTTACAGGTATTATAATTATCCGGGCCTCGTCCCCGTAGCTCAATTGGATAGAGCGTTGGCCTCCGGAGCCAAAGGTTGCGCGTTCGAGTCGCGCCGGGGATATATGCTTCAGGGTAGTAAATTCCCGCGAGCATACCCTTTAGGGTAGTAAATTCTCGCGGGCAAAACGATAACCTGTTATTGTGAGGTGACTTGCCCGCGCAAGGACGGGGGTTCCAGGTCGGGAAAACTGTATTGTAAAGCCACTCACCCGCGCAAGAACGGGGATTTTCAGCCGGGAGTGCTATATTCCAGGATCCTCGAGCTGTCACTGATTCGCAGATCGGCGGCCTTATTCATTTCTGCTGCAAATGGAGCGGTGTGCCAGATTCGTGCCAAGACCCGGATTCATTGTCGCTTCACTCACTTGGCCCCTGCGGCTCAACAAGTACCGCCCGAGCGCCGGATAGAATCAGCTTTCCAGTGACGCGAGGATTTCCTTGCCGCCGGCGTTCAGCAATTCGTTTGCGATTTGCTCGGCTAGCCGGATCGCATTCTCGGCGGGGCCTTTGATTTCTCGACGGATAAAGTTCCCACCCTGCGGCTGCGATATGAATGCGCGGATATCTATTTCCTCGCCCGTTATCTTGGCGTAAGCGCCCACGGGGGCGTGACAGCCGCATTGCATTGTTGTCAGGATCGTTCGCTCGGCGCTCGTAGTGGTCCTTGCGCCCTGATCGTCTATGGCGGCGATGATCTTGTTTGTCTCTGTGTCGTCGGCTCGCGTCTGGATTCCCAGCGCGCCCTGGGCCGGGGCGGGGACGAACACAGTTGGGTCGAAAATAAACGAGATTCTGCCGGCCAAATCGAGGCGTTCGAGGCCCGCCCTCGCCAGGAGGACGGCGTCGAAATCGTCGGTTTCGAGCTTATCCAATCTTGTCTGAACATTGCCTCGAATAGGAGTCGGCTCCAGGTCCGATCTGAGATGTTTGAGCTGGGCGGCGCGTCTTAAACTCGAAGTGCCAATCCGCGCCCCGGTTGGCAACTGTTCGATCGAATCGGCCGGCGAGGCAGATACAAGGGAATCTTCCACGAAGTTCCTGTCGAACACGGCGGCAATTGTCAGACCCTCCGGCTCGGCCGTGGGCAGGTCCTTAAAGCTGTGGACGGCAAAGTCCGCTTCACCGGCCATCAGGGCGTCCTCGAGCTGCGAGGTGAAGAAGCCCGTATCCCTGAGATTCCACAGAGCGGTGCGTCTGTCCTGGTCACCCGTGGTGGTGATCTGCTTGATTTCAATATCGAGACCCGGGTGTATTCGTTTGAGCGTAGCGACGACGTGATTGGTCTGAGTGATGGCCAGCGCCCCGCCGCGAGTTGCAACTGTGAGAGTCTTCATAGAGATCTTTCTGAAAAAAGCACCCCCAAAAGCGAATTCAGGAGCTAAATAATGCCGATTACTACATACTCGGTCGCCACGCATTCTAAGCTCGGTCGCCGCAGATATCAACCGGAAACTGCCCTTGAATCGAACCGGGCGGCGCCGGTGGCCGTATACGAAAGTCCTTGCAATAGGTGGGCTTTCGGGCATAATCGCCTCCTGAGCTTATTTGATAGCGTATGAAGGAAATCGAATGAACAGGTTCAAACGTGAAATAATGTGGGCCGCTCTGGTGCTGATTATTGCGCTGACGGTGCTGTCAATCTACGGCGCGTTCATCGGCGCCGAGAGGGCCCAGGCATTTTTTAACAGTATCCCATCGGCAGTCTTCTGGGCTTTGTTCGGCCTGGCGCTCGTGGCGGGGTTAATAGCCTTCCGCAGGCTGATTCGCGTGCCGGGCCTGTTGCTGATGCATGCAGGGTGCATTCTCGTCCTGATCGGCGGAGCGCTGGGCTCGGAAAAAGGATATAAAGCTGCCGGAAACGAGAGAGTCCGCGAAGGCTGGATGACGATCTACGAGGGCCAGAGGAGTAATCAAGCCAAGGTGGAGAAGAAGATTCCTCTGTTCAATATCTCAGTTGACTTCGCCGGTTCGCTGGACAGGCGCATAATCCCCGAGAGTCTGCGACAGGAATTTACCAAGCAACAAATGACGCTTTCCCAAAAGGCTGTCGCCTGGATCAGCCAGGCCCAACGAAGTTGGGTCATAGCCGACGAGCCGAACCAGTACTTCATCAGAAGAGAAGGAGTAAAGCTCAAAGTCTACGACTTCGTCAGAGAGATGAAAGAGCTGCCATTCTCCATAAAGCTCAATGACTTCCGAATGGAGTACTATGATTACGAGGCCCCGTATCTGGAAATCGAGGTCACAGGTAGTCAGCTGCAGAGAATCCCCGCAGAGATCGGTCAGCAACTTGACCTGGGAGGCGAACTTGGAACTGCAAAGATTGTTAGAAAGTTCGAGCGATTCAAGATGTCACTCGAGGACGGCAAGCAGGTGGCTTTCGAAGATCCTCACGGCAATCCAATGCCTGCGCTGGAGATCGAGATCACATCGCCCGCCGGAGAGGTCACCAGACGTTATGCCTTTTCACTGATGCCGGGATTCGGTCACAGCCAGAGCGGCCCGAAACTGACGTATGTAAAGCCGACCGGCGGAATGGTCAGCGACTATATAAGCGAGCTTGAGGTCATCGACAAGGATGGAAAGGTAGTTGCCAAGAAGGATATCGAGGTGAATCATCCACTCCAATACGCCGGCTACCGTTTCTACCAGAGCTCTTACGATCAGGAGGGCGGACGATACACAGTTCTCCAGGTTGTCTCTGATACCGGCGTCATGGTTGTCTTCGCCGGCTACTGGGCAATCTGCGTCGGCGTAGTATGGCATATGTGGCTGAGACACTTGTTCAAGAAGATTGGGGGCAAGACACAGACCCATGGAAATTAAACCAACAACTCAGGGTGTACTAATATATGTCACGATGGCTGTGTACCTGCAGGCGTTTATCGTAAGCCTGCTGGGTCGCCGCAAGGTTGGTCATGCCTTGTATCTCATCGGTTTCGTGGTCGCCGCAGTTTCCTGGGGCTATCGCTGGTACCACGTCGGTCACGTGCCTTTGCAGAATCTCTTCGAGGTATTTCTATTCCTTGGGATGATCTATCCGCTGTCGCTTTTCTGCCGGCGCGTGCTGCGGGTCGGAGGCTACACGGCAGACATGATGATCGGTGTGATCGTGCTCTTCCCCGCCGGTTTTGTATTCAGCGCCAGACCTCAGCAGCTTCCGCCCGCCCTGCAGAGCTGGCTCTTTACGCCGCACGTAGCCGTTTACATGATGTCGTACATCCTGATGGCCAAAGCCACTGTTCAAGCAGTTTGCCAGCTCATAGGGCTCAATCCTAAGCCGGGTGAGGACATATTGGCCCCCGAGCAGGCGACGTACCGCATGATCTACGCCGGTTTTCCGTTGTTGACCTTGGGCCTCATACTCGGCAGCTACTGGGGCAAGCAGGCCTGGGGCGACTACTGGGCCTGGGATCCGAAGGAACTGTGGTCGCTTGTGTCGTGGCTGGCATTCCTTATCTATTTCCATTTCCGCTACATGTTCGGCAAGAAGCACCCGAACATCAACAGCGTGCTGGCTATCCTGGGAATGGTCGCTATAATCATTACGCTGCTCTGGGTGAATCTGTCGAAACTCTTCCCGGGCATGCACAGCTACGCGTAGATCAGCGGACAGCGTAGAGCGCAGAAGCGGGTAGGCTCTACGGGCGATACTAACCGCTGTACGCTATCCGTTAAACGCTACTACACGGAGGTAAGACGATGTTGCGAAAGAGCCCAATCGGACTGCTGTGCGTCAGCCTGTCACTGTCAATTGTTGCCGGATGCGGACAGTTGGTCAGAGACAACATGATTACAATCGCACAAAACGGCGCGGCGAAAGCTGTCATAGTCGTGGCCGCCGATGCCGGCGAGCCGGAGCGGCACGCCGCCAAAGAGCTGGCCGACTTTCTCCAGCAGATAACCGGTGCTACGTTCGAGATCAAGCCGGCTGCTGCCAAGGGCAAGTCCCGCCTGCTTGTCGGGCCCGGGGCTGCAAGACTGGCTCAGGCGGATTTCTCTGCCGATGGGCTAGGCGCAGACGGCATTGTCATCCGCAATGTCGGAGAAGATCTTGTCCTGGCTGGCGGTCATCCGCGAGGGACACTCTACGCAGTTTATACCTTCCTCGAAGACAATCTCGGCTGCCGCTGGTGGTCTTCGAAGGTCAGCACGATTCCGAAAAAGCCTACGGTTGTGGTCGGGGGTCTGGACACTCACTACGTGCCGCCGCTGGAGTATCGCGAACCCTACTGGTTCGATGCATTCGATGCCGACTGGGCAGTGCGCAACAAGGCCAATGGTCAGCGTCCTGCCCTGGATGCCAGACGCGGGGGCAAACACATATACGAGGGATTTGTCCATACCTTCAATCGGCTGATCCCGCCGGAGAGGTATTTCAAGGACCACCCGGAATGGTTCAGCGAGATTGAAGGCAAACGCACATCCAACCGGGCCCAATTGTGTCTGACGAACGAGCAGATGTATCAGCAGCTGCTCAAGAACCTGAAAGCCCAGTTGCGCAACAATCCGGCGGCCACGATCGCATCCGTATCGCAGAACGACTGGCGCCGAAACTGTCAGTGCGCCAAGTGTGCGGCTATAGAAAAGGCCGAAGAAAGCCCCGCTGGACTGATGCTGCGATTCGTCAATGCCGTAGCCGAAGACATTGAGGATGAATTTCCCAGCGTGGCTATCAGTACATTGGCCTATCAATATACGCGCAAACCGCCCAGGATCACAAAACCCCGGCACAATGTGATCGTGCGGTTGTGCAGTATCGAATGTTCGTTCAGCAAGCCCCTGAGCGATGAGCGCAACAAGGAGTTCCGCGACGATATTGTCGGGTGGTCGAAGATTTGCGATCGGCTTTACATCTGGGATTACACGACGAACTTCAGACATCATATCATGCCGCATCCCAACCTCAGGGTCCTGGGGCCGAACGTCAAGTTCTTCGCCGACCACAACGTCAAGGGCATTTTCGAACAGGGCGCTTACACCACAAACGGCGCCGAGATGGCCGAGCTTCGCGCCTGGGTCCTGGCCAAGCTGCTGTGGGACCCCAGCCGCGATGGGTCGGAGCTGATCGACGAGTTCATCACCGGCTATTACGGTCTTGCCGGCCCCCACATAAAGAAATATTTGCAGGTTACACACGATGCCGTCGAGGCCAGTGGCGACTGGCTCGGCTGCTTTTCCAAGGACACCGCGAAGTTCCTTTCCTTCGACACGCTCAACAAAGGCTGGGGACATCTCGAGGCCGCCGAAGTGGCCGTCAAGGACGATCCCGAATTGCGGTTTCGCGTTCAGGTTGCGCAACTGCCGATAATGTACAGCTTCATGATGCATTGGAACCAGATGCGTGAAGAATCCAGCTCCGCCGGCGCCGACTGGCCCATGCCCGAATCGATCGAAGCGGCCAACGAACACTTCATGAGAATCGCTCGAAAGAAGAACATAACGCGGCTCGACGAGTGGAATGAAGGCTTCGGCGCGTTGGAGAAGGCGCTCGAGCGGGCCAAAGAGTGATCGCCGCCGCAGCGTCCCCAAATTCAAACTTGGCGCTTCGATATGATCGCGGTATATTCTCGCCGGCGTACTGCGACAAATCACGTTGAACTTCGCAAGAGTTCAGTTTCAATCAAGGGGACAGAAGAATGATTCGGATCACTCGTACAATCGGCTGCATCTTTATGTTCTGCCTTATCGGCATGGCAACCGCCACTGCCGCAGAGCGACAGTATGCACCGGACCGCAAGGTCGATATCCTTCACATCACCATCGACGTGACGCCCGACTTCAAGAGCCGGACCATCGTCGGCACGACTACCATCAAGTTTGCACCGATCAGCAGGCCTCTTGAGGAACTCAAACTGGATGCTAGCGATCTGGATGTCTCTTCCGTGACATCCAACGCAGAGATCGAGGCGTTTGCGGTAACAGACGAAGATATCACGATAACCTTCGATCCGGCTCTCCGACCCGGAGCCAAGACAGCCGTTACGATTGTCTACGAGGCCGAGCCCAAGCGTGGCCTTTATTTTCGCACGGCCGAGATGGGCTATCCCGAAGAGGACACGCATATCTTCACACAGGGCGAATCCCATCTGGCTCCGAACTGGTATCCCAATTACGACTATCCCAACGAGCGTTCGAGTTCCGAGGTGATCTGCCGCGTGCCGCCGGAGATGACCGTTGTTTCGAACGGCAGGCTCGTTTCCGAGGAGGTTGACCCCGAGAGCGGCCTGAAGGTCGCGCGCTGGCTTCAGGAAGAACCGCATGTGAACTATCTTGTCGCGCTGGTCGCCGGAAATTTCAAGAAGATCGAGTCAAAGTATAGAGACATTCCGATAGCCTTCTACACGCCGGCGTCGCTGATCGAGTACGCACAGAATTCGTTCAAGGACACGGCGGACATGCTGAAGTACTACGAAAAGGAGATTGGCGTGCCCTATCCCTGGTATCAGTACAATCAGGCGGTCGTTCGCGATTTCGTCGCCGGCGGAATGGAGAACACTACACTGACGATACTCACCGAAGGGACGCTTCACACCGATGAAAGTGAGAACGTTCGTTCGAGCCAGAGTCTGGTTGCGCACGAGCTGGTTCATCAATGGTTTGGGGACTACGTGACATGCAAGGACTGGAGCCACACCTGGCTCAACGAAGGATTTGCCACGTACTACGAAGATCTCTACGACGGCCACAAGAACGGCAGAGACAGTATGCTAGCGGGCCTCTATTCTACATCTGCGTATTTGCTTCGCTCTCGCAGCGAACATAAGCCGATTGTGTATCGCCAGTACCGACGTGCCGACGAGCAGTTCGACTACCGGACATACAGCAAGGCCGGCTGGGTTCTGCACATGCTCCGGACCGAACTTGGTGCCGAAATGTTCCGCAAATGCGTGAAGGCATATCTCGAACGCCATGCTCTGAGTAGTGTCGTCACCGATGACTTCAGGTCGGTGATCGAGGAATTCACGGGCAGGTCGTTCGACAGGTTCTTCGACCAGTGGATTCATCACGGGCGCCATCCCGACTTGAAGGTCAGCTACGACTGGTCGCAAAAGGACAAGCTCGCGAAGATCTCGGTCGAGCAGACGCACAAGGTCGACGAGGAGGTAATGCTCTTTCACTTTCAAACGAAGATGCGTTTTATGATTGAAGATAAGACAATCGACCGCGAGATCGTCGTCGACAGCAAGCAGCACGATTTCTATTTCGCGTTGCCGAAGGAGCCCAATATCGTCCGCTTCGATCCCGATTACGGCTTGCTGGCCGACATCACGTTTGAAAAACCGACGGCCATGCTGCAGGCGCAGCTTGAGAACGCGGACGATATCATCGGGCGCTTGCGAGCAATCGATGCGCTCAAGAAAAAGAAGGACAAGAAGACTGTCGCGGCACTCAAAGATGTTCTCAACAATGATTCATCCGACAGGGTCCGCAGGAATGCTTCGTCAGCCTTGCGCCAGATCCATACAAATGAGGCATTCGAGGCTCTCGCCGATTCGGTAAGGCAGCCGGATGCCCGTGTCAGACAACAGGTCGTCGCAGACTTAGGAGGCTTCTACAGACCCGAGAGTTTCAGACTGACAAAACGGGCGCTGAGAAAGGAAAAGAATCCCGAAATCATCGCCACGGCGATCCGTAACCTCGGCCAGTACCATCACAAAGATACG
This sequence comes from Phycisphaerae bacterium SG8_4, assembly GCA_001303465.1. Lineage (GTDB taxonomy): Bacteria > Planctomycetota > Phycisphaerae > Sedimentisphaerales > Anaerobacaceae > SG8-4. Next base: position 5,386 of record LJTR01000016.1, on the reverse strand, counting down.
CGAAGGCTCGTTCTGGACTACCTCAAATCCAAATCCTATCGCAACAGCCTGGCGAGCGCAGCGGTGGAGGTCATTCGCAGTCTGGACGATTCGTTCTTCATCGAGCCTCTCCGGAGAACGCTCGCCGAGAACGAAAGACAATTTACTTCCAGAGGGTTTGCCCGTGCGCTTGATGTGCTGGCGCACATCAGCCGTGACGAGCAAGACAGGACAAAGGTTCGCAAGTTTCTGACCGGCTACGTCAACCATCCGAACAGCAGCATCCAATCCGGCGCGATCAGGGCCTTGGGAACGCTGGGTGATCCGAAAGCGATCGCCGTCATCGAGACATTTTCCGGCGACGATCCTTACGACCGAACGCAGCGGGCGGCGAGAGACGCCCTCAGAGCCGTGCGCGAGAAAAAGCAGCTTGTTCCGGATGAGATCGTCCGCCTGCGAGAGACGGTGGACAAGCTGAACAAAGAGACCGAGAAGCTCCGCGACGAACTGGACGACATCAAGAGCCGGCTCGATGCAAAGGAGCAGGGCGTACAGGAGAAAGTATAAAAGGCCCTGGCCAGCCAGATCAGTTCTGACGTCCCGAAATCCCCTCCGAAATCTCTGCAAGCCACAGCGGTTCTCCGAAAAGATTCTGTTTTCTGGGAACGTTGGAGCTCGCTGCTTCGTTTATATGGGGTAGTAGTGGAGATAATTGTCTCCCCGTCAGGAACGAATGTAATTTAAGCTACGAGAACGAAAAATGAGCAGAACAAACTCAATAGCAGTCATAGTCATCGGAGCGGTTCCAGTGGCAGGCGCAATACTTCCCCGAACTTTATCGCAGGACTGAGACAGCCACTGGCCGTTTGTGGAACCCGCTGCCTTGGGATATTGCAGGATTGGAAAGAGACCGGACTTGATTTCCCAACTCCGCAGCTTGCTGGTCATGAGAATGTGGATTGATGTTGACTGCTTCGGCTGAGCGGGCTTATCATAGTCGAGGCCATATTTTGCAGCGGATTTGGATTCTTTTTTGACAGGTGCGGCAGATGGAAAAACAGAAAATATGTACAAGGTCTGTGATAGTCATTCTCCTGCTGACGTTGGGGTGCGCGTCCGAACAGAAGAGATACGAACTCGACCATCATAGTTCAGCGAGCCGAGATCCTGCACCCAGTTCGACCGCTGAGGCACGTACTGCGCGTGAGCCGACACTGCCGAACCTGAATGAGTCATCCAAGCTCTCGGACTATCTGGCCTATGCGGCCCTGAATAACCCCAGCCTTGAAGCGGCCTTCAATCGTTGGAAGGCGGCGACCGAACGCATACCTCAGGTCGAAGCGCTGCCGGACCCCAAATTCAACTACCTCTATTATATTCAAGAGGTGGAGACCCGCGTCGGGCCTCAGAGGCACGGTCTTGGTATCGCCCAGGTCTTCCCCTGGTTCGGCAAACTCAAGCTGCGCGGTGACGTTGCGACAGAGGCCGCACACGCTGCCGGAAGACGCTATGATGCAGTCAAGCTTAAACTCTTCTTCGAGGTCAAGGACGCATATTACGAGTACTACTACCTGGCAAAAGGCGTCGCCATAACCAAAGAACACATAAATCTGGCTAAACATTTGGAGAATGTCGCGCGGAGCCGATACAAGGCTGCTGCGGGAAGCCATCCTGACGTTGTCCGGGCCCAGGTGGAGATTGGCAAGCTGGAAGATCGCTATCTGAGCCTTCTTGATCTGCGAGAGCCCATTGTCGCTCGGCTCAACGCAGCTTTGAACCGGCCGGCTGAAGCCGACATTCCATGGCCCAGCGAGATTAGCGTTGATGATGCCAACGCAGTGGACGCCGATCTGCTTGCTGAGCTTGCCACTGAGAACCCGGAGCTTCAGGCTCTTGACTTCGAGATAGGCAAAAGCAGGCGGGCAATTGAGCTGGCCAAGAAGGACTACTATCCTGATTTCAATGTCGGATTGAATTTCATCGACACCGATACCTCTTCTGTTGGCAGTCCGCCGGATGATGGGAAGGATCCTGTTATCGCCATGATATCGCTCAACCTGCCGCTCTGGCGCGACAAATATGATGCAGGGGTGCGAGAGGCACGAGCTCAGTACTATGCTGCCAGAGGGGAAAAGAAGGAAAAGACTAACTCACTCAGTTCGCAGTTGAAGATGGCGTCGTACCGTCTCAGAGATGCCAGGCGGAAGATCGATTTGTACGGTGATGCACTTCTGCCCAAAGCAAGGGAATCTCTGAAGGTTACGGAATCGAGCTACCTGGCTGCAACGGGGAGTTTCACCGACCTCATTGACGCCCAGAGAATCTTTCTGGAATTCGCTCTTGCCCACGAACGCGCCCTTGCTGACCATGCGCAGAGTCTGGCGAAACTGGAGATGCTCGTGGGACGAGAAATATCGGATACAGGGAACCAAAACCAGGCCGATGAACGTCGATGAAAAGCCAAGTGACGCCAGGACCAGGAACTAGAGCAATGAAGGGCCGTATTATGATCAGACAACTCAATATACTGTCGATTGGTATTGTACAGATGCTCGAACACTCAAAGTACAAGCGCGTTCGGTTGCTGGTTCTTGCAGTGGTTCTCCTGGCCTCTGCGGCTGGAGTTCTTGCCGCCGAAGAGGGCGCCCATAATGACGGCCTCCAGGCCGCTGTAGATGCCTCCGGACAGACGCAAATGACTAATGTTATCTGCCCAGTTATGACTGATATGAAGGCCCGTCCTGACATCTTCACCGATTACCAAGGCAAAAGAGTATACTTCTGCTGTCCCAGCTGCAAAGCTGCTTTCGAGAGAGATCCCGAGAGGTATCTGCCTTTGCTGCCGCAGTTTGGCGGAGTCGTGGCTGAGACCGCGACCGAGAGCGGCAACCGGAGGGCCGCCGTGACATTGCCCGAACTGATCAAGCCCTTCGGGCTCGCAACGTTCTCATGTCTTGTCCTGACGGTCGCAGCGGCCTTGTTGCGCCGTAAGAACCCGAAACTGCTTTTCAAATGGCACAAACGTCTTGGCATCGTCACGCTGGTTCTTGCGGTTATACATCTGATTCTCGTACTCACAGCCTACTGAATTCTTGGGGATGGTTACTATGAACGCATTAGGAGAAAAGAGTTCGAAAGTGTATTCGAGATTGGGGGCCAGACTGGTCATTCTGCCCGTCTTGGCGCTTGTGCTGGCGGTTGGCTTCTTTCTTGGCCGGTTGGGCAGCCCGTCCGGGCCTGCCGCGCCTGAGGCGGCCGCCCAAGCCGAAGTGAAGACAGGGCCCGAGGCTTGGACGTGCTCAATGCATCCACAGATCAGGCTGCCTGAGAAAGGCCTGTGCCCGATATGCAATATGGATCTGATACCTGCGTCGACGGGAGAAGACTCAGGCGCGATGCGTCAGTTGACCGTCAGCGAAAACGCCCGAAAACTGATGGACATCGTAACTGCTCCGGTTGAGCGCAAATTAGTATCGGCTGTTGTACGCATGGTAGGAAAGGTCGATTATGACGAAACCAGACTCGCGTATATCACGGCGTGGTTTCCCGGCAGGCTGGATCGACTGTACGTGGATTACACAGGTGTTCCTGTCAACAAGGGTGACCACATGTTCGATCTTTACAGCCCCGAGCTGATCAGCGCCCAGGAGGAACTGCTGCAGGCCCTTGAGTCGGTAAAGAACGTCCAGGATACCCAACTGAGTGTCATGCGGGAAATGACTGAGTCCACAGTGATTGCCGCTCGAGAGAAGCTGAGATTATGGGGACTCCAGTCCGAGCAGATCGACCAAATCGAAAGAACGGGTAAGGTCCAGGACCATGTGACAATCTATGCGCCTTCAAGTGGCATAGTAATTCATAAAAATGCACGTGAGGGAATGTACGTTCAGACCGGCACGCAGATTTACACCATCGCCGATCTTTCTCAGGTATGGATAAAAATGGATGCCTATGAATCGGACCTGGAATGGTTGCGCTATGGGCAGGAAGTGGAATTTACGACCGTCTCTTATCCGGGCAGCCTCTTCAAAGGCACTGTCAGCTTTATCGATCCCATCCTGAACGACAGGACCCGGTCGGTCAAGATTCGGATCAACGTTCCTAACGCAGACGGCAGATTAAAGCCTGGCATGTTCGTCAAAGCAACCGTTCGGGCTAACGTTGCCGCCGGTGGCCGAATCATGGAGGCCGCCCTTGCGGGCAAATGGATATGCCCGATGCATCCGGAAGTCATCAAGTCCAATTCCGGCAAATGTGATGAGTGTCAAATGCCCCTTGTCACGACCGAATCGCTTGGCTACGTCAGCGACGATCCCGAGGCAGTTCAGAAACCCCTGGTGATACCGGTATCCGCTGCTCTGGTTACCGGCACTCGCGCCGTCGTCTACGTGCAGGTCCCCGATACGGACAAGCCCACATTCGAGGGGCGGGAAATCGTGCTCGGGCCCCGTGCCGGCGACTATTATCTTGTCCGAAGCGGCCTAAAGGAGGGCGAGCTGGTCGTTACCAGAGGTAACTTCAAGATCGACAGCAGTCTCCAGATCATGGCCAGGCCCAGCATGATGACTCCTGAAGGGGCTGGCGGAGGCGGCATGCATGACCATGGCCCCAAGACATCGCAGGACAGCGCCGCCGACCAGACTGGCGTTGAACTGCCCGCATTGTTCGAGTACCGGCTAAAAGCCTTATTGGCAGCGGGGGGCAAGGTAGAGGCGGCTGCCCGCGGCGAAGATGTTGTCAGCGTCCAGTCGGCCTTTGCCGCAGTTGACCGGGCTATCAAGGACATCGACGCAGATCAGTTGACCGGCCAAATACACGCGCTGTGGATGGAGCTGTCCATGAGGCTGACAAATGACGCGGTCGAAGGGACACATGCCAAAACACTCGAAGATGCGAGAAGGATCGCCGGCAGTTTGTCGCAGGCGCTCAACTCCACAAGGTCCAGGTTCGGTCTTGTGCACGAGCCCGATATGAAAGCGCGGCCGTCCATCAATAGTGAATTCCGGGACCAGCTGGCGAAAGTCTTTGACCGATACTTTTCCATTCAGAAAGCCCTTGCCGGCGACACGAGTGCACCGGCCGCCAAAGCCGCAAATGGAGCGCTTGATGCGCTCAAAGCGGTGGACACCGGACTAGTGACTGGCGAGGACCACGACAGGTGGGTGCAGGCTTCGACTGAAATTGAGACGATACTCACAAAGGCTGGCCAGACTGAGGACATCAAATCTCAGCGTGAAGAGTTCTATCTTCTTTCGCAGCAGATGACTGAAGTGGCAAGACGCTTCGGCTCAGTTTCGCAAGGGCCCATTTACTTGGCCCATTGCCCGATGGCATTCGACAACAAGGGTGCCGGATGGCTCCAATTGGACGATCAGATACTGAACCCATACTTCGGTGATCAGATGCT
>LJTR01000312.1 GCA_001303465.1 Phycisphaerae bacterium SG8_4 | reverse complement strand
CACGCTGGATCTGTCCGGCATGGAGGTGCATCTGGACAAGAAGAAGCAGTGGGCCCAGATCTTCAACGAATGCTGGCGGCAGATGCGGGAATTCTTCTACGTTCCCAACATGCACGGCGTAGACTGGCCGGCGATGCGGAGGCGCTACGAACCGCTCGTTGCTCACGTCAGCCACCGTGCCGACCTGACATACATCATCGGCGAGATGATAGGCGAACTCAATGTCGGCCACACATATGTGGGCGGCGGAGAATACCCCAAGCCCAAACGGATAACGACCGGTCTTCTCGGGGCCGAGCTCAGACGCGACGAAAGATCCGGGTACTACAGAATCGAGAAGATTCTGCGCGGCCAGAATTGGGATAAGAGCTCGCGCTCACCCCTGACTGAGATCGGAGTCGACGCCAATCAAGGCGACTACATTCTCGCCGTCGACGGCAAATCAACGGCCGAGGCAGGCGACATCTACGAGTTGCTGCTCAACAAAGCGGGCAAGCAGGTCACGCTTAAGCTCAATTCAAAACCGGCCCGACGAGGCACTCGGGAGGTCGTCGTCGTGCCGACATCCAATGAGGAGAACCTGTATTATTACGACTGGGTGCGGACCAATATTGAAAAGGTCGGTGACGCCACCGATGGAAAGGTGGGCTACATTCACGTACCCGATATGGGACGTCGCGGACTGAATGAGTTCGTGAAATACTTCTACCCTCAGATTCGCAAGAAGGGGTTGATAATCGACGTCCGCGGAAACGGTGGCGGCAATGTCTCGCCAATGTTGATCGAAAGGCTGCGGCGCGAGATCGTAATGATCGACTTCGGCAGAAACGGCGCACCTGAACCGGACCCGTCGGCCATGATCTATGGACCGATGGTCTGCCTGGCCGACGAGTTCTCGGCATCCGATGGCGACCTCTTCACCTACCGCTTCAAGAGGCACAAACTCGGCAAAGTCGTCGGCAAACGGACCTGGGGCGGGGTCGTAGGAATTCGCGGGTCTCTACCGCTGCTGGACGGCGGCTTTCTCAACAAGCCGGAGTTCTCCCGCTACGACACGGAAGGCAAGAAATGGATCATCGAGGGCTATGGCGTCGAGCCGGACATCTACGTCGACAACGATCCAGCCAAGGAATACGTCGGGATAGACCAACAGTTGAACAAGGCAATCGAGGTAATTCTCGAAGAGCTGAAAACACAAGAGAAAGAAATACCGCCGTTACCGCCTTACCCCGTCAAGTAACCTCGGAACCGCAGAATGGTGGTTCAGACAAGTGGCCATACAACAGCGGGCGCGGCGGGATAGAATTCATGGCTCACGCATCCTTACACTTGTTTGCCGAGACGTTTGCCCAGGCGAACAAGTGCCGGCGAGATGTCATAAGGATCGAGGTCGACCTCGATGATGCTGAAGCTGTCGCGATTTGCCAGAGACTCATCAAGAGCACTGCGCACCTCGCCGACTGTGCGCGTTGCGAATCCCAGGCCATTGCCCAGCAGTTCCGGCACTTTGCTGAAACTCCAGTTGAGGATATCATTGAAGGGACCGTCCATTATCTGTCGCTCCGTGCTGTAGCCGTGATTGTTCAGGACCACAATGACCGGATTGAGCCCGAGGCGCACCACTGTCGAAAGTTCCAGGCCGGTCATTTGAAACGCCCCGTCACCGACGAGCACCAGCGGCCTGAGCGAGCCGTCGGCCAACTGTGCGCCCAGTGACGCGGGCACGCCAAATCCCATCGAGGTGTAGTATGCCGGGCTTAAGAACTCCGTCCGTTTATGTATCTTCAGATCGACTGCACCGAAGAGACAGTCACCGATGTCGGAGATGACCACCATATCATCGGTTATAAAGTCGTTGAGCATCGAAAACAGCGCGCGTATGGTGATTCGATCGTTGTCCCGGAGATTGGGGCCGCGTTTGGATTTCGATCTCGGCATATCGGGCCTGCGGCGGCGTCTGAGGCGTGCATCGAGCAGGGCCTTGAAGAAGCTGCGAAAAGGCACATTCTCAAACGAATGACGCCGGATGGAGGTTTTTTCCGAGGTTGCGTAGATCGTATGGTTAGGATCGAGGTGGGCGGTGTAGACACCCAGATTGATGTCGGTCATAAAACAACCCAGCATCAGAACACAGTCCGCGGACTCGACGTACTTGCGGACATCTGTGTGTCCCATGGCACCCTCATAGACGCCCAGATAGAGAGGGTGGGCCTCACTGACAACGGATTTGCCCAGGATCGTGGCCGCTACTGGAATGCGGGAGTTCTCCACAAGCTTGATCAGCGCGTCCTGAAGTCCGAAACGGTGGACCTCCACGCCGGCAAGGATTACCGGATGCCGGCTCCGGTTGAGCATCGTCGCAGCCTCGTCAATACACTCGCGCAGGGCATCGGTGTCGGTCATCTCGTCCAGACTTTGGTCGCGGTGTTCGTGTGCTCGGACGGCATTGACCATATCCGAGGGCAGCTCGATGTATCCCGGCCGCTTGTAACGTTCGACAAGATGAATCACCCGATCGATCTCATGGTAGGCCGTATAGATGTCCTCAAGCGCTGTGCTGGCAACCGTGATGCGGGAGAAGATTTCGCGCTGCGTGGCGAAGTCGCGTACAAGATGATGAACCAGTGGACTGCGCTCGCGCCCCTTCAGACCCGGCGCACCGCTGATGACGATGATGGGCGACTTTTCGGCATACGCCCCGGCCACCGCGTTCGTGACGTTCAGTCCGCCGACACAAAAAGTCACACACGCCACTCCGAGGCCCTTTATCCGCGCGTATGCATCGGCTGCGAGTCCGGCCGAGTCCTCCCGCGTTGTACCGATGATCTGGATGGGGCTCTTCTCGATGAGGCTGTAGAGCCCGAGGACATAGTCTCCCGGCACGCCAAAGATATGGTCGACACCGTGATTGTGGAGCTGATTCAGCAGGTACTGCCCGATGGATAATCTCTTGGCCATGAGCGTTTGCTTTCTCCGCAAGAGTCACAAGTTAAGAACTAAGAATTCTCAAATCTGCATCCTGTTGAGCTATTCGTATCTTCGGCACAAATCAGATTTGTCTTTACCCGCTAATCAGCCTGCCAGCGCTGCGAATCGAGATTGCCGTCAAAGCCGGCTCTGCGGATCCCGGAGCGAATGTGTTCGTTGGACATAAACGACTTCCAGATCAGGCCGCTTCGAGCGTTTTCTATCATTATGAGCATGGGACCGTGGGCGATGCCGAAGGTCCGATCTGAGACCCAGTTTTCGTCGATATTGAAAGCATCCGGCAATCCGTAGCCACCTTGCTCGGGATCGCGCCAAATGGAGCGACCGTCGACCTCCAGACTTCGCATGTGTCGCAGCGCCGCCATCGCATCTTCGGCTAAGAACGGCAGCGCCATTGCCGCTCCATACGGGGCCAGTGTCCCGCCGGCGGGAGCGTCGCCTCTGGCGCCTCGCGGCTGATGTCCCGGAACGACGTATCTATTGCCGGGGCCTCCGCATGCGGTTATGCCCCAACGGTCGGGGCCGTAAGTCCCAAATCTGGTCGCATTGTCCCGGCACCAGTCGCGGTTGGCTGCCGCGGCGCGGCGCGTGTTCTCGAACCAGTCGACCCCGCCGGCGCCCTTGCCCATCAGACGAAAATCGTAGAAACAGTGGGCAAACGTATAGGCAAAGAACGTGCCGGGCCAGGTATAGATGAACTGCTCGCCGTCACCGTAACGTCCCTTCGGCCGCTTCCATTTAGTCATACAGTCCGCAGACAGGCGATACTGATCATTTGGCGCCGCCAGCCCCAGCAGACATATTAGAAGGGTCTCGTCGGTGTACCAGTTCCATGTGGCCTTCTTGAATTGCCCGGGGCCGCTCATCCGGTCGAAACGTTCCGGCTGCCAGGCCATATAGACCTGGCCGGCGTCGGTGTCGAGGAATCGCCGCCAGTTGATCCGGCCGAACAATTCATCGGCAATCGTCTTGGATTCTCCCGAGAAGTACTGACCCGCCGTTATCACACCGGCCATTAGCAGGGCCGTATCGATTGTCGAGGCGACCTGCTCGTAGCCGCGTCTGGTCGGCTGACCCGTGTGAAGATCGATGTAGTGACAAAAGACGCCATGATGGTGTGCCGAGGAGCGGGCGAGGCTGCGAAGTGCACGAAGGGTGCGTGCCTCGGCGTCACTGCGATCAATCCAGCCGCGTTCGGCGGCTATGGGCATTGCTGCCAGGCCAAAGCCGACTGAGGCCACACTGCAATACTCTACTCCTGTCTTGTCGCGCACGAGCCCCGAGTCGGGATCGGCCTCGCGGATGAAGTAGAGAAATGCGGCTCTGGAAATCTCATCAAGCAGCGTCTCGTCGGCAGCACTAGTAGCATCTTGAGCAAACGTTTGTCGTTGATCCACAAAGATGAAACATCCAAGGATCAGGAGAGCGGCCAAGAGCCTGCGCGCTGGCATCAATTCGCTCATCTATTCTCTCCCAAACACTGCACACTGCCGTTAACGGTAGTCAAAAACAGCCTTCCGTAGGCAGCGGCCATGCCGTCGAAGACGGGCGACTCATCGAGGATGAGCTCCGCCTGCTTTTGGCCATCGCTGGCGGAGACGGCCCAGAGCATCGCGCCCTTCTTGCCTGCGAACGCAGCAACCTGTTCACGCAACTGCCGGTCAGCCTCAGCGGTCCCGATGCGTTTTCTGATCTCGTTCTCGTCGATAATGTCTGCGGGGCCTGCAATGAACAGAGTCCGACCCGCCATCACCATGGCTCGGACAAACAACGGGATATCCTTGGTCCAATGGTGGGCAACTTGGAAGCCTCTCTTCTGATTCTGCTTCTTCTTGTCCGGCGGCTCTGGTTGTTTGCGCTCGACGGCAGATGGATCCTTGGCCGCGGAGAACAGGTGGTGCTCAATCGGCGTCGTCCAGCGGTAGTATTGCGGCTGGCGCCCGTAGCCGTAGACATTTTCTTCGTCAAATACCAGAATCTTTCCGGAAGGGGCGACCTTGCCTGCCTGAGGATAACCGGCCCAGCCCCCGAGGAAGCGGCTGCCATAGACCCAGTATGTGCGGTGCCACCAGCTGTCATCGAGAAATCCCGTCGGGCAGAACAGGTGAGCATGCTCGGGCCGCTGTGTGGAAGGTATCGAGTACCTTTCCGGATTACCGGCGTACGGCAACGCTTCGAGTGTTAGTCTGTTGCCCTTAAGATCGAACGGCTGCGACCGCATGTATACTAGCCGGCCGTCACAGGACAGAATGTCGGGCAACGTGACGGGCATATTGTGCTGCCTTGCATAATCCTGGATTGCCATTCCCGCGTCAGGGTCCTGATCATTGAGAACGGTCTCGGAGAGCATTCGTCCTGTCACAGGATCGAGCCTGATAAGACGCATGCCGTCATCCAGAAAAGCCGAACGACCCGCTACAAAATAGACGACGCCATCCTGCACGAGCACGCTTCCGTGCACGGGCCAGACAGACTCCAACTGCTCGAACCACATTGCCCGCTGGTCCATGGGGGCGGCTCGGAAACGCCAAACCGGGGCGCCGTCCGAGGCCCGCAGATTGTAGACGTAGCCATCGGTCGATCCGAACAACACCATCCGGCCATACACAGTCGGCGCCGAATCCACCCTGGCCCCGGCGGTATAGCTCCAGAGACTCCTGCCCGAACGTGCGTCGAGAGCATGGACCGTGTGCGTATCCTTGGAAGCGACAAACACCTTTCCACCGGCCACGACCGGGCTGGTCAGATTGCCGCCAATACTCCTCTTCCATGCCGAGGGCAGTGGCAGCCGAATCGATGCGCCTGTCCTACCGCTTCGGGCATTGTCGTGACGATAGGTGGGCCAGTCATTGGGATTGACTATTGTCGATTGACTATTGTCTATTTGGTCGTATGCGGGGCCTTTCTGCAGGCGCACTGTACGAGCCGCCGAGGTGTTGATGCGAGGGCCCTTTGCCGGTGCCAGTGCGTTCAATCCGTACTGCTTGGCTTCCGGGAAACAGGCACAGGGATTCTGAGGCGCATAGAGCAGTCCGTTGGCCGGCATCACGCCGTAGAGACAGGCACCGCGGACCCAGTGGTTGATATCCCAGTGCTTCTGCTCAAAATCGA
>LJTR01000015.1 GCA_001303465.1 Phycisphaerae bacterium SG8_4 | reverse complement strand
AGGGATTCTTCGTTGTATCTGCCGACGGTCGAGCCCGCTGATGCCTGGGCGCAGATGACGATAGGTGTGGCCCTGCGAGCAGCCGGGATGCCGGGCGGATTCTGGGATATCGATAACGTGCGGCTCACCGAATCGGCTCCCGTGTCGATTGCTATAGATAACGCCTCTTTCGAGGCCCCGGCGGTGGATCCCAACGCCTTCCCGGCATTGCCCTTCGTGGATCAGTGGACCGAGATAGATCTCGATGCCCTTGGCAGTACTAATACCGGCGTATTCGCCAACACCGCAGCGGGCAGCCCCGATCACGTCGTCAATGCAGATGGCAGCCAACTGGCCTTCCTGGGGTCGCAGACGGGTAACGCCCTCGAGCAGGAGCTAGCCGACACATACAGGCCCGGTTGCGGCTACCGTTTGACGGCAGCCATCGGGGTTTCAGGTCTGTTCGGGCCATCTGTTGACGAGCCGGTTGACAAGCTCGAATTGGTGCTTTACTATCGCAACGGACTTGAAACGGCGGATATCGCGCTGCTGGCCGTGGAGCCGGCGGATCTGTCCTCGACTGAATTGAAGGATTTTTCGCTTTATCTGCCGGCCGTTGAGCCCGGCGATGCCTGGGCCGGCATGACCATAGGTGTGGCCCTGCGAGCGGCCGGAATGCCCGGTGGGTTCTGGGATCTTGACAGTGTCCGCCTCGCCGAGTCGGCGGCCGGCAGCGAGGCGGTTTTGACGGCAAAACAGTGACCGTCCTTTTTGAGCGAACCGGCCACGGCCCGTGACGTATGCACTAGCCGAGAACTGAAATGCGCATGGCAAGCTATACATCAAGAACCGCAAAATCGCAAGCGGCCGGCTTTAGCCTCATGGAGTTGCTGATCGTTGTTGCAATTCTGGCGCTGCTGATAGCAATCTTGCTGCCCGCGCTCGGTCAAGCACGACATCAGGCGCGTCGGACAGCCTGTGCCGGTAACCTGCGCCAGGTCGGTGTGGCAGTACATATGTATGCCGAGGATTTCGCTCATACGATTCCCTTCGGGCCGGCGGGTCGCCCGGTCACCGGTTCGAACTTCTACACGGTGACCGGCAACGTAACCAGTCTGCTGTCACTGGAAGACGGCGCACCGGTGGGCCTGGGCCTGCTGCTCGAAGACTATCTCGCCCATCAGCCCACGGTCTTGTTCTGCCCGGGCGCAGATCAGCCCTCTGAGGCCAAAGAGCAACTGGCCCGCGTGGGACGGGCCCAGACCCAGAGCGACTTTTATTACCGCCACGGATCAGTAGCCCTGCTTACGGGCAAGCCCAGCGTATCTCATATTAAGCTCAGCGACCTGGGCCGCAACAGCAAGGGCCAGCCGATTTCCGCCCTGGTTGCCGACGTGCAATTCCTTGCGCATTCATCGCTGGCGGCGTTCCAGGTCAAGACCCGGACGAGCCATCAGCGGCAGGCCAGCAACGTTCTTTTCGCGGCCGGAAATGTGAAAACCGTCTCGAACAGGAACGACGAGCTGACCGTGGATGTCGGCACATCCCCATACGGCGCACTGGCGCAGATCCTCGATATGTTCGAACTGGCCGACGACCACCGGTAAGAAAAAGCGGGCTATTGCAGGCCTTTTCGCTGGTTGCCGCGGATATATGGCGTAGGGTGGCTCATTTTTCTCCGCCGCTCGCAACATTCCACGAACAATCGCCCGCTCGCAGCGTAGAGTCTAGCAGAACTCATCCTCCTCCTTCAAAGAACAAAGGGCGGCGGCTTCAAAGGCCGCTGTCCTTTGTTTTATCCGCAAAGCGGCCAGAACCGTAACTGCTCGGATGCACTCGGCGACGTCTGGGGGGGCGTTTGATTCTTACCGCGCTAACGTCAGGTTCTCAACTGCGGCAAATGAATTGTCGCAGTAGTTCCGATGCCGGGCTCGCTTGTGATATTCAGCGTACCTTTGTTTAACTGTACGAACCGCGCGGCGTAGGCGAGCCCCATGCCCCGTTTTCGCCCCGCTTCTCTGGCCGAGAAGAACGGCTGGGCCGCCTTTTTCAGTGTCGCGGCATCCATTCCGCAGCCACGGTCCTGAATTGCCAGTTTGATCGTCTGGCCCGCTTCATCGGCACTGACGGTGATTGTGATCGGCCCCGCCTGGCCGCCGTAGGATTCGGCGGCGTTGGAAATTATGTTCGCAATGGCCGAGACAATCTGCGCCGAGTCCACGAAAACAGGCCCCACGCCATCGCCAACTTCGATCCGAATCTCGAGATCCTTGATACTTGTCTTGCGGTGAGTCAACTGCACGGCTTCGTCGAGCATCTTCTTGACATCCGCCGCCGCTACCCTGGGGCCGGGCGGCTCGGCGAAACTCATCAGATCTTCGATGATCGCGGATGCCTCACGGGCATTCTCACAGATTTGTTTGAGGATTTCCCTCTTTTCGACGTCCTCCTCAGCCTCAGCAAGCAATTGCGCCCTGCCTGATACTACCGCCAGGGGATTATTCAGCTCGTGCGCCGCCCCGGCGGCCATCTCGGCCAGAGCGGTCAACGATTCGACGGCCCCGTCAATCGGCCCGGGCCGCACCTGGTGCTCGGCCGGCAGATCGCCGGCGATCTTGGGTCTGGATATGAGACGGACAAAACGCTCGGCAAACTCCTGCTGTTTCTGCCGCGAAAGAGCCATGCCCAGGACAGAGCCGGCAATCGTCGCCGAGAGCCTGAACTTCTCTGAAAACAGCTCGGCGTCGCCCGGGTAGTGAAGCTCGAAGGCAATCGCGCCAACCGCCCGGCCATCGCAGAGCAACGGCACCAGCCTCGTGCGCTTCGGGTCAAAATCGGCGTCCACCTGCTCGAGCAACCAGTCTATGTGATCGCAGGCATTTACAACCTCAAACTTGTTGGCTATCACCTGTGGTATCACCGGTACATTGTCGGCAACGTCAACTGAAACCAGCCTAGTCTGTGAGAGCTTCTCGACGACAACAGCTTCAATCGCCTCGGGCTCGCCCGACGGGGCAACATACAAACAAACAGTGCCGGTTTGATAGAACCTCTGCCAGCGAACAGCAAATTCCTGGGCGATATTCGCAGTCCCGGCGGCAGAGCTTGTGCCCAGCAGAAACTCGGCCGTGAAATCGAGATGACTTGCAGAACTCTGCAACCGGCGGTTTTCAATGGACAATTCCGTATGCTTTGCCGCCAACTGGCCGGCGGCTGTGTGAGCCGCCCGGCAATAATCAACCAGTGCATTGGGCGAATTCAGATCCAGGACTCTGGATTTTTCTGCGACGGCACCGGCAAGATTTTCACCGATCTGCCTGATCTGCTCGATGTCTATTCCAAGACAATCGGCTATCGGCTCCGGCGCCTCGGGCATGTCGAAGCTGCCGGAGACCCCGACGTTCGACTGGCGTGCAACCGAATCGGCGAGCTGCACCACAGCGGCTATCCACGCCTCGGGCATGTCCTTAAAGATCGTCACCGTATCGCCGTGGTGGAGCCAGGCGGCCAGGACGACCGCGTTGGGCAACTGCCACTGCTGCGCCAGATGCTTGCCCACGATCGTATGGTCGAGACCGAGATTCCTTTGTTCGACAGTGCGAATCGACTCAGTCTCCGACTCGGCCTGCTCGAAAATACGCGAAAAACTCTTCGGCATTATTTCGCGCAGAGCCAGCTTTCCGATGTCGTGGAGCAGCCCGGCGTAGTAAACCAGCTCCGAATCCGCCCGGGGCGAAACCAACCCGGCAATTTCCCTGGCACAGCAGGCCACCGCAAGGCTATGCAGCAAGAGGTCTCTTCTGAACGTACTGCCGCCCCCGGCGTCCGGATAGTCGAGTTCGAAAGGCTGAAATGCTCTGACGCTCAGAAGCTCATCGCGAACTTGGTGCGAAGGCAATTCATCGAGCGCCCGACGAAGCGAAAATCCTGTCCCCGACAGACTTACGCCGCGCCGACAAACAAGCGAAAGACACCTCGCTGCGAGGGCTGGGTCCGCTTCTATAACATCACCCAGAGCCGACGGTGAGAAGTGGCCTTGCAGGAGCCTGGAGTAGAGCTGCACACCAACGCAGGGCAAGGTCGAGAGCGAATCGAGCCGGCTCACGGCAAGCTCCACCTGCCGGGCGGCAGTGTTGGGATTAGGTAATAAGTCCAGCATAGGGTCGTCCCTGTCTTGTGTCGACCATCCGGATTTCGAACGGCCTGGCCGCTTGCGTGCTCCTATTTCATCTGGAGGACCGCGGTGATCTTGCCGGTGAGCTCAGTGACATCGAACGGTTTCCTTATGAAATCCTCGGCACCGGATTTGATCAATTGAGCAATTTCATCCCGCTTGACAACGCCGCTTACGACAATGATCTTGATGTTCTCGAATTCGGGATTCCCTCTTATCGCCTGGCAGACGATGTTGCCGTTGACGTCGGGCAGCATGTAGTCGAGCAGTATCAATTCTGGCCTAAACCGTTCGGTCGCTATTCCCGCTTCATAGCCGCTTGAGGCCGTTTCGACATCGAATCTGCCGTCTCTGTCAAGGACGTCGACTATAAGCTCGACGATCTCGGCATCGTCGTCGACGACAAGGACTTTCCTTTTGCCGGATTCGATGGTATCGAGGGGGATCTTGTTGTCCTTCATGAACTTGACAAGACTCTGGCGAGGAATCCTGCGAAATCTTGAGCCAGGAACCCGGAATCCTTCCAGCCGACCGGCATCGAAGCAACGGATAATCGTCTGTTGGCTCACTCGACATATCTCCGCGGCTTCACCGGTGGTAAACAAATCCTTCATTTTATCCATTCCTTTTCTTTAACCAAATCCTTTTGATAAAAGTTCCCACCAGGTTACCTTTTTGGCCCAATTTAACTGTCGCACTTTTTGACTGTCAAGAATAAAAAATACAAAAAACTCAAATTTCTTGCTGTTTAGGGCGAGTTTTATAAGTCCTTGGGGATGTCATGCTAGACTCAACACTTAATCGCACTCGGTCAAATTCAACTGGGAATATCCAGGAAAAAACATGCGTCTTGTGGTGTGCTGTCAAAGGGCATAACCGCTGTTAACGCACAACGTTAAGGTGCGCACCGGTCCGGCGGCGATTAGAAATTCTCTCGGGCGGCGTTTTTTTTCTCGAACATTTCGCCCAGAAGATATTAGTATATTAGTATATGCCAATTTTATGATATCTATTGAGTGGGCTTTTTCGCATGGACCAGAAAGCAGCAGAACACGTAGCTGAGGTGATGAAGGCGGTGGCACATCCCGTGCGGCTTCAGATTATCGAGTTGCTTGAGACAAAGGAAATGTGTGTTGGCGATATTGTAAAGGCCGTCGGCGGCAAACAGGCCATTACAAGCCAGCAGCTGAATATGATGAGAGACAAAGGTGTTCTGAGCAGCAGACGAGACGGCGCCAAGGTGTACTACAGGATAGAGAACAAGAATATCATTAAACTGCTGCGTTGTATTAACGACCACTGCGAGTCGAAGAGGCGTTGAATATGTTAGTGGCAGGTTAGCGCAGGGCCGGCTACAAAGCAGCGAAGGTGCCCTGTACATTCCGGGAGTTATCGAATGGCGAAAAGGATCTTGATCGTCGGTGGCGTAGCCGGCGGTGCAACAGCGGCGGCGAGACTTCGCAGACTGGACGAGACTGCTGAGATCATCATGTTCGAAAGAGGCGATCACATCTCTTTTGCCAACTGCGGGCTACCTTATCACATAGGCGGCATTATAGAAAGCCGCGATGATCTGCTGCTCCAGACGCCCGAGAGTTTCAAGCGACGTTTCAACGTCGAGGTAAGGGTCCGCAATGAAGTAACGGAAATCGACCCTGCAATGAAACAACTCGAGATCAAGGACCTCAGTACTGGCCGCTACTATACCGAAGCCTACGACAAACTGATTCTATCGCCCGGAGCCGCACCCACAAGACCGCCGATACCGGGCATCGATTTGGACGGGATCTTCACCCTGCGCAGCGTACGCGATACCGACAGGATCAACGATTATATCGTTAAGCGCAAACCCAAGCGGGCACTCATAGTCGGTGCCGGTTACATCGGGCTGGAGATGGCTGAGAACCTTCGCCGACGAGGCATGCTTGTAGCTGTGGTCGAGATGGCCGATCAAGTGCTGCCTGTCATGGACAGGGAGATGGCCAGTTTCATTCAACTCCAGTTGCAGAAACAGAATATTGCTTTATGGCTCGGTGATACCGTGGCTGATTTTCGACAGTTGGATTCCAAACTTGTTGTTGGCCTGAATTCGGCAGCGCAATTGAACTGCGAAATGGTAGTACTTGCAACAGGAGTCAGACCTGAAGTAGAATTAGCCAAGCAGACAGCGTTGGAGATCGGGACAACAGGCGGAATAAAAGTAAACGAAAAACTACAGACAAGCGACCCTGATATTTATGCAATCGGTGATGCGATTGAAGTCAAGGATTTCAATCTTGGTAATCCGACATTGATTCCGCTGGCGGGGCCGGCTAATAAACAGGGCAGAATGGTTGCTGACAACATATGCGGCGGCAATCGGCAGTATAATGGTACTCAGGGGACCGCCGTAATTCAAGTTTTCGATTTGACCGTTGCGATGACCGGCGCAAGTGAGAAGACTCTGGCCGAGACGAACATA
Organism: Phycisphaerae bacterium SG8_4; assembly: GCA_001303465.1. Taxonomy (GTDB): domain Bacteria; phylum Planctomycetota; class Phycisphaerae; order Sedimentisphaerales; family Anaerobacaceae; genus SG8-4. The sequence goes on along the minus strand of LJTR01000015.1, from coordinate 13,337 downwards.
GAGTACGAAAAGGTGTATCTCCATCCTGCCAACCACGTCGGCTATTACCCCGGCGCAGAACAGATGCACATAAAACTATTGTTCACAAAGCCCCAGGGCAAGATCCTCGGCGCGCAGATCGTCGGCTCCAAAGGAGTTGACAAGAGGATCGACATTTTTGCGGTTGCCATCAGGGCGGGCTTGACCGTTTTCGACTTGCAGCAACTGGAATTGGCCTACGCGCCACCCTACGGCAGCGGCAAAGACGCCGTCAATATGGCCGGTTTTGTCGCATCCAACATTCTCGAACAGAATGTGGACGTTGTTCACTGGAACCAGTTGGGAGACGGCGACTTCATTCTCGATGTGAGGACTGCCGCCGAGTTCAATAGAGCCCACGTACCCTTGTCGGTGAATATTCCCGTCGATGAACTTCGTAACCGGCTGGATGAATTGCCGAAGGATGTTTCAATAAATGCTTACTGTGGCGTTGGAATACGCAGCTATATTGCCTGCAGAATCCTTACGCAAAACGGTTTTGTTGTAAGAAATATCTCGGGCGGCTTCATAACGTATCGCGCGTTCGAAAGCAAGGAGCTGCCGGACACCCAAACCGCCCGGCGGCTCAGAGAGGATTTCTGTCTACCCGCGACTTTGTAAAGAGGTTTAAGAATGCACATTAAGCAGAAGGTCACTTCGTACTCTTTGGAGCACTACAAGAGGATAACCATCGTGATGGCAATCTTCACGCTGGCTCTCGGAGCCCTGATACCGCTGATCAAGGTTGACACCGATCCGGAGAATATGCTCTCGGCCGATGAGCCCGTGAGGGTGTTCCACGACCAGACCAAGAAGAGCTTCTCTCTCAGTGACATCGTCGTCGTGGGTATCGTAAATAACAAAGACCCCAACGGTGTTTTCAATCCACAGTCGCTGGCGCGGATTTACGAGCTTACCGAATTCGCCAAGACCCTGCGCTGGCAGGACAAAGACGATCCCAACGAGCAGGTCGGCGTCATCGAAATCGATTTGCTTGCGCCCTCGACCGTCGATCACATAGGCCAGGGCGGTCCAGGAGTCGTGACATTCGAGTGGCTGATGAGCAAGCCGCCGGCAACACAAGCCGAGGCGCTTGTGATACGGGATAAGGCAATGTCCAATCCTATGCTCAATGGGACCGTTGTTTCCGAAGATGGAAAGGCCATTTGCCTCTACCTTCCGCTGACGAGTAAGCACCTGAGTCACGAGGTGTACAAAAAGCTGCAGGAAAAGATGGAGACGTTCACCGGGGACGAGGAATACCACATTACGGGGCTGCCAGTAGCCGAGGACACCTTCGGCGTCGAAATGTTCATTCAGATGGCGATATCGGCGCCACTGGCGATGGTGGTCATATTCTGCTTGATGCTGTTGTTTTTCCGTAAGCTTGTGCTGGTCGTCTCTCCCATGATTGTGGCGATGGTATCGGTCATCTCGACGATGGGACTGTTAATCGGGTTCGGATTTCCCGTGCATATTATGAGTTCGATGATACCGATCTTCCTCATGCCCATCGCGGTGGTGGATTCTGTGCATATTCTTTCGGAGTTCTTTGATCTCTATACAAAGGAAAAGGGCAGGAAGGAAACGACGATAGAGGTCATGGGCCATCTGTTCATGCCTATGCTGTATACCTCTCTGACCTCGGCGGCGGGCTTTGCCTCCTTGGCGCTTACACCCATTCCGCCTGTACAGGTGTTCGGTGTGTTCGTCGCCATCGGGATTATGATCGCATGGGTCTGCACGATTACGTTCGTGCCGGCGTACATCATGATGATAAAGGAAAGCTCACTTGCGAACTTCGGCTCGGGACACTCACAAAACGAGGTCAAGAGCGGACTCGGCAGACTCCTCACAGGCGGCGGCAATTTCACATACGCAAAGGCAAAGCCGATTCTGGTCGTGATTTTGATAGCGACACTGATAGCCGTATACGGCATCACACGAATTGAGATAAACGATAATCCCGTCAAATGGTTCTCCAAGAGTCACCCCATCCGCAAGGCCGACATCGAGTTGAACGCCCACTTCGGCGGGACGTACATGGCCTACCTGGTTCTCGATCCGGCCGATGACGGGTCAGTACAGGCCCAATACATCGACGACCTCAGGACGCGACTTTCGAAAAAGCTTGTCGACTTGAAAGACGAGTTTCCGAACGTCAGCGAGATTATTCCCGAAGCGGAAAAGAAGCTCTTCGACGAGGCATCCGAAGCCAAGACCAAAGACAGCCTGCTGGATAAGTTAAGAACTTTCGCAAACGACAAGCTCGACACAGTCGGCGGCAAGGACGTGGATCTCTGGTATGAGATAGCAGACTTTTTTGATCTGGAGACCGAAAGGCTCAAGCTGTTCAAACAGCCTGATGTTCTGCGCTATATTTCGTCGTTGCAGGAACATCTCGGGCCGGACGGTCTCGAAATTGTCGGCAAGAGCAATTCTGTTGCGGACGTTGTCAAGAAGGTCCATCAGGAACTCATCGACGGCAGGAAAGAGAACTACAGGATTCCCGATTCGCCCGGTGCGGTCGCCCAGTGCCTGCTGCAATTCCAGAGCAGCCACAAACCAACCGACCTGTGGCACCTGGTGACCACCGATTACATGCGCACCAACATCTGGATGCAACTGCCGAGCGGCGACAACAAGGACATGGAAAAAGTGATAAAGGCAGTGGATGAGTTCTTCGCTGAGACACCCGCCCCTGTGCCGCTCCAACATAGATGGGCGGGACTGACGTACATCAACACCGTCTGGCAGGACAAGATGGTCTGGGGGATGCTCCAGTCGTTTATGGGCAGCTTCATCATCGTCTTCATTATGATGGCGATACTGTTCCGCTCGCCGCTCTGGGGTCTGGTGTGTATGGTGCCTCTGCTTATTACCATCGCCGTGATCTACGGCATAATCGGGCTGGTGGGTAAAGACTACGATATGCCCGTCGCGGTGCTAAGCGCCCTTACGCTAGGTATGGCGGTCGACTTCGCGATACACTTCCTCGAACGCGCACGGGCCAGTTACGCCCAAACAGGATCATGGCAAAGAAGCGCCGGTGTAATGTTCGGCGAGCCCGCCCGGGCGATAGCGAGAAATGTCCTTGTAATCGCGATAGGATTTCTGCCGCTGCTGGCAGCACCTCTGATACCGTACAAAACAGTGGGAATATTCCTATGTGCGATTATGGCTTTGTCAGGAGCTGTAACGCTGCTGGCGCTGCCGGCCATTATAACCCTGGCCGAGAAGATACTGTTCAAGCGGATTGATGAGTCCAAACCGTCAACGTGCAAGTGCGCTCTCTGTTTTGTCATATCGATAGCGGCAGTGGTTTTGGTGGCGGTGAATCTCCATCAGTACTGGAAGTTGGGCTGGGGAGCGATGGCCTTTCTGAGTGTAGCGGCAATTGCGGCGATGACCGCCACATGTGGGCTCATGTCACGTCGAGAGGCATGCAGGACGGCTGTGGTCGAAGAGAAGGAAATCCAGGAAAAGAAGGTACAAGAAAATGGGAATTCGGGAGGCCAACAATGACTGTTGAAAGGTTTTTGAGAGGCATTGCCGGGGCGTTTGTGCTCTTGAGCGCTCTTCTGGCGCATTACCATTCGGCTTACTGGCTGCTGTTCACCGGGTTCGTGGGATTGAACCTGCTGCAGTCGGCGTTTACTAACTGGTGTCCGATGATGACAATACTCAGAAAACTTGGTGTTGAAAGTCAGGTATGTGTAAAAGGCTGAAAGTGAGGTGCAAAATGAAATCGGTGTGGAAAGTAACTTTTTTGCTCGGCATGACGTCGTCGCTTGTCGCCGCGGAAAAACCGGACGTTCAGGCGATTGTCAACAAGGCCAACATTGTCGCGTACTATCAGGGCAAGGACGGCAAGGCGACTGTCAAGATGAAAATCACCAATAAACAGGGCCAGGAGAGGACACGGGAATTCAACATCCTTAGAAAAGACGTCAAGGACGGCGGGGACCAGAAGTACTTCGTCTATTTCCAAAGGCCGGCGGACGTTCGCAAGATGGTGTATCTTGTGGACAAGCATACGGATAAGGACCGTGACGACGACCGATGGCTGTACATGCCTGGCCTTGACCTGGTCAAGCGTATCGCGGCCAGCGACAAACGGACGAGCTTTGTCGGCTCGGACTTTCTTTACGAAGACATCAGCGGCAGAAGCCTGGACGACGACACTCATGAGCTTATTCAGGCAACGGACAAACTGTTCGTCGTCAAGAACGTGCCGAAGGAGCCCGATTCGGTGGAGTTCGGTCACTACAACGTGTCGATCGACACCAAAACCTATGTGCCGATGAAGATGGAATTCTACGACAAGAAGGGTACACTCTACAAGACAATTGAGTCTACGAAGATAGAAACGATCCAGGGTTTTCCGACCGTTGTCAAGTCGGTGGTTTCAAACCTGCAGACGGCCAGCAAGACCGAGATGGAATTCGGCAAAGTAGAGTACGACATCAACCTCAATGACAGCATATTCACCGAGCGGTACCTTCGCAGGCCGCCGAGAGAGGCAATCAGATGATCTCGTGCAGAGGGGCAACAAAATTGTCAGTCATCGCGGCAATTGCAGCAGTATTGCTGCCCGCCGCGGTCCAGGCTTCGGAGGAAAATGCCGGGGAGTCTTTCTTTTCCGAACTTCCGGTGGAGATGCACGGCTTCTATGAAATGAGAGGCGGCTACCGGCTCAGGAAAGACAAGTACGAGAAAGATATGTCGATCATGGAGAATCGATTCCAGCTCGACCTGTACTCATATCTTGACTGGGGCGACATCCGATTCAAGGGCGATGCCTACGGCGACCTTGTCACCGAGAAGGGCTACTTCGACATGCGAGAAGCCAACATCTTTCTGCGGCCCCTCGACTACATGGACCTCAAAGCCGGACGCCAGATTCTGACCTGGGGGACGGGTGACCTGATCTTCATTAACGACCTGTTTCCGAAGGACTGGCAATCGTTCTTTATCGGCAGGGATACCGAATATCTCAAGGCGCCGTCCGATGCGGCGAAGGTGAGTCTGTTCGGCGACGAGGCGAATCTCGACATCGTCTACACGCCGCGTTTCGACCATGACCGCTTCATAAGCGGCGAGCGCATCTCGTACTGGAACTCCAACCTTGGAAGGCTAGCGGGCCAGGATGCGATCGTTCATACCGACAAGCCGAATGAATGGTTTGGAGATTCTGAAATTGCAGGGCGGCTATATAAGAACATCGAGAACTACGAGCTGGCCTTCTACGGCTACCGGGGCTATTGGAAAAGCCCCGGCGGCCAAACGCCGACGAGAAGCCAGGCTACCTTCCCCGACCTGAATGTCTACGGCACGAGTCTGCGCGGCTCGGTCGGCAAGGGCATAGGAAATGTCGAGTTCGGCTATTACGAATCGGCCGACGATCAGAGCGGCAGAAACGCCCTGGTCAACAACTCCGAAATGCGATACCTGATCGGTTATACTCAGGAAATCGCAAGAGATCTAACGATGGGCGTTCAGTACTACCTCGAGCAAATGCTCGATTACGGCCGCTATAAGAATAGCCTGATCTCAGGGCCGGCCCGCGATGAGTACAGGCATCTGACTACGCTGCGCCTAACGAAGCTTCTGATGAACCAGAACCTCAGGTGCTCTCTGTTCACTTACTATTCGCCGTCGGACAAGGACGTTTACATGCGCCCCAATATCAACTACAAGGTCAGCGACAATTTGGCAGTAGAGGCCGGCGCTAATGTATTTTTCGGAGACTACCCGCACACGTTCTTCGGGCAATTCCAGAACAATACCAACATCTACACCGGCCTGCGTTACAGCTTCTAAGCTTCGTCTGTTGTTTCCGAGGTCTCTTCCGCGCCCTCCGCAGCGTCCTTCTCGGCCACGACCACCACGTTGACGGTGGTTGTCAGATCAGGGCTGAACTTCAGCGTCACGGGATGCGTCCCGACCTCCTTGATGTGCTCGGGCAACTGCACGATGTTGTCGGCGATTTCAAAGCCCTGCTCTCGCAGGTTGGCTGCTATCTCGCGAGCGGTAACAGAACCAAACAGATGCCCCTGCTCGTTGGCTTTGGCGGCTACCACAGCCTCGGCGCCCTCGACAGCCTTGGCCGCCGCCTCCAGCCGCCTGCCTTGAAGCTTGCGCTGCTCGGCACGCTTGGCTTTCTCTTCGGCTATAGCTTTAATGTTGGCCTCGGTTGCGGGCGTAGCCAGCCGCTGGGGGAGCAGATAATTCCTAGCATATCCCTCGGCGACCTCGACAACGTCTCCGAGCCAGCCGAGTCTGTCAATATCTTCACAAAGCAAAACCTTCATATTCTATCCCTCGTATCTCGTGAATCGAGTCACAGGCCAACGGTCAGGCGGTGAAGGGCAACAAAGCCATGTACCTGGCGCGTTTGATCGCCCTTTTCGCTTTTCTCTGGCAGCCGGCGCAATTGCCGCTGCGCTTGCGCGAATAGATCTTACCGCGATTGGTCAGGAGCTTCTGCAAAGTCCCGATGTCTTTGTAATCGACGTAGGCTATGCCCCTTCTGCAAAAACGACATTGTGTCTGTTCACGGGCCCCGACAAAGCCCGGTTTTCTTCTGTTAACAACTCTTCTTGCCATCCTGAACCTCTTATTAATTGACTATTTTCTATCGTCCATTTGCTATTGTTACGAACCTGAGAATCCAGCTTCTTGCTTTTCAAGAGTCAATGCCAAATAGACAACATGGAACGTTTGATTCTAGACAGAATCAATCTAAAACGGTATATCGTCATCACCAACGGGCGGCTGTGTTGGCACCGGCGCGGCCGCAGTGGCGGCGCCATAACTGTCTGTGGCCTGGTCTTGGCCGTCTCCTCCGGCTCGACCACCACCGAGAAACTCAAAATTCTCAACCGTAACTCTCAGCTTGCTGCGCTTCGTGCCGTCCTGGGCCTGCCAACTATCGAAAGTCAGCCGCCCTTCGACGAACAAGGGATTTCCCTTCTTACAGTACTTGTTGACAACCTCGGCTCTCTTGCCGAACATCCGGCAGTCCACGAAACAGGTTTCGTCCCGTGACTGTCCGTCCTGGCCCGTCCAGCGGCGATTTATGGCCATACCAAAGTCGACCACTGCGGTCTGGTTCGGCGTGTACGACAACTGCGGATCCCGAGTCAGGTTACCAATCAGCATAACTTTGTTGAAATTAGCCATTATTAAACTCTCCTTTCTGCGTTAGTCGTCCGCCGGTGCTTTCGGCTGCGCCTCGGCCGACTCGTCAGTTTCCTCCGCCGCCGACTCGCCCTGCTGCGCAAGCTCAGTTGCTTGGGCTTCGAGAGCCCCTTCTGTCGGTGGGAGTTCGTCTGCTGCAGCGATCGCTTCGGCCGGTGAGGTCTCTTCGGTTGGCTCGGCCTCGGCGGAAGCTCCGGCTTGCGATTCGCCCGCTTTGGCCTGCTCGGCGGCCTCTCTGGCAGCGGTGCGCTGCTGCTTCTCCTTCTCCTCTTTTATCGCAGGAGTGTCCTTCTCGATATCCTCGTCTGTCATCCAGTCGACGCAGAGAATCAGAACGCGAATGATTCTTTCAGAGAGCTGAACGGCCGTCTCGATCTGGTGGTTGCTCTGGCCGTCCGATCTGAAATAACAGAGGATGTACGTGCCTCTCGCGAAGCTCTTGATTTCGTAAGCCAGCCTCCGATCGTCCCATTTCTTGATCGAGACAATATCAACCTTGGCACGTTTGAGTACCTTTGTTATAGATCCAATTACTCCGTCCCAATCTGATCCCGCGTCGGCGGAATCGACAAGAAACATCGCTTCATACAATTTTTTCTTCGTCACAGTTTTCAAGCTAATTACCTCCCGCTAAATTACGTATTGAGTATTTGGCTCGGCGCCATACACATAACGCACAACGGTCACTCACTAACACGATTGAATTTACTCATAGCCGTCTCGATACCATGTTCGATCCAGCAAAACACTGCATCACGAGCCCTTTCTATGGCGACATCCAGTAACGGCTTCTGTTCATTCGTCGGCCTCTCGAGGACATAATCGACCGACTCTTGCGAATCACTTCGGCCTATCCCCACCCGGCACCGGGCAAACTCACTTGTGCCCAGCTTCTGTGCGATATCCGCCAGGCCGTTATGGCCCCCGGCCGAGCCTTTGGCTCTGAGCCGAATCCTGCCCGGTTCGAGATCCATATCGTCGCTTACCACGAGCAGCTCGCCAACGCCGAGCTTGTAGAAACCGGCCGCTGTTGCCACAGCCTGGCCGCTGCGATTCATGAACTGCCAGGGCTTTAACAATATTAACTTTTTGTCTGCAAATTCGCCGAGGGCGAAACGGGCCCCGAACTTTCTCTTTCCAACTTCTATTCTCAACGCTTCGGCCAGCAAGTCGATTACCATGAACCCCATGTTGTGCCGCGTATCAAGATACCTGTCGCCCGGATTACCCAGCCCGACGACCATTATCATATCGCCCATAGTTCACTTGCATCCAGAGACGACTCATTGTTGAGCTTCCGAAGCCTCATCCTCAGCGGCTTCCTTGACCTCGCCAATAACCTCCGGAGCAGTCGGCTCTTCGGCTTCGACCTCCTCGGCGGTCTTGGCGGCAGCGACCAGGTGACAAGTCACCAGAAGCGTCTCAGGCGGGCTTGTCAGTTTTACGCCGTCGGGAAGCTCGATGTCACTCGCATGCAGGGCATCACCAACGCGCACGTCTTTGACCCAAACGACGAGCGCGTTCGGAATGTCGGTGACTTTGCACTCGATATCCAGACGATCAACATGCTCCTCAATGATGCCGCCTTCATGCGTGCCGGCCGCAATGCCCTTAAGCTCGATCGGGACCGTCACCTTGATTGTTTCGCTCATGTCGACGCGCATCAGATCCAGATGAATAATGTTGCGGCCCAGATAGTCGTACTGCAGCTCTTTGACGAGCATCCTTTCCTTCTTGCGGCCCATCTGGACGTCGATCAATCGATGCCCGTGATGAAGTCCTTCCACCAAATCGTGCTCGTCCAATGAAATGGCCACGGGTTCCTGCTTATGGCCGTACACGATGGCCGGTATTCTGCCCTGCCGGCGCACCCTTCGGACGGCCCTAGAGCCGGTATGTTCGCGAACTTCCGCTTTCAAAAGCAACGTCTTTTCCATAGTTTCCTCACTTCAATCCGAAGCTCAATCTAATCTGATATCACAATACTCATTTGACTCGTCTCAAGCACTGGTAAATATGCTGCTGACCGACTCGTTTCTATGTATTCTCTTAATCGCTTCGCCCAGCATGTTCGCAACACTAAGCACCTTGATTCCGCCGACCTTCTTGGAGGCCTTGTTCAACGGTATAGTGTCGGTAACCACTACCTGGTCGATAGGAGCCTGATTCAAGCGGTCCAGCGCAGGCGGGGCAAGAACGCCGTGCGTGGCGCCTACAAATATCTTCTCGGCTTGGCGATCCTTGACCAACGCCGCAGCGCTGCAAATCGTCCCGGCCGTCGCAATAATATCGTCGCACATCAAGACATTCTTGCCCTGGACGTCACCAATGATCTCCTGGGCTTCCACCTTGCTGCCGCTGACACGTCTCTTGTGCACGATCGCCAGCTCTCCGCCGAGGCTGGCGGCGTACCTGGACGCAATTTTCATATTTCCGACGTCGGGTGAGACAACCGTCAAATTGCTGATCTTCTGGTCCCTGAAGTATTTGCTCAGCACCAGTTCGCCCGACAGGTGGTCGACAGGTATATCGAAGAAGCCCTGGAGCTGGTGTGCATGCAGGTCTATCGCCAGAACCCTGTTGGCTCCGGCCGTGGTAATGAGGTTCGCCGTCAGTTTTGCGGTGATCGGTACCCGCCCCTCGTCTTTTCTGTCCTGCCGGGCGTAGCCGAAATACGGAATCACCGCGGTTATCCGGCTCGCACTGGCTCTGCGCAGGCAGTCCAGAAAGATCAGAAGCTCGACAAGGTGCTCGTCCACGGGATCACAAGTCGACTGAACGACAAAGCAGTCTCTGCCGCGGACATCATCTTCGACCCTGACGGTCTTTTCGCCGTCCGGGAACCTCTCGATATGTGCGCCACCTAGCGGAATCCCCAAATAGTTGCATACATCGCCAGCCAATTTCGGATTACTACTGCCGGAAAATATCTTCAAATTGTCGTTGAGAAACATCTGTTCTAGGCCTTCTTACCCAATTCTTTTGCACTTTCCTTTGAGACCACCGTCCCGGCCCCCACGTTCGATCCTTCTGTCAATTCGAGCGGCGCTATCAGCACGGCGCCGGAACCGACATAGCAGTTGTCGCCTATGCTGGTGCGGTTCACTTTCTCGCCGTCGAAATTTGCCGTTATCGAGCCTGCACCGATGTTGACGTTTCGCCCTACAGTGGTGTCGCCGATAAAGCTAAGGTGCCGGGCTCGAACGCCTTCGGCCAAGGTCGAGTTCTTGACTTCTGTATAAACTCCCAAGACGACGTCCCTATCCAGAACCGTGCCATCTCTCAAATACGCGAACGGTCCAATCCGACAACCCTGACCTATCTTGACCTCGCCGTGAATATATGTGAACGGCTCGATCACAGTGTCCTGGCCGATTTGTGCTCTGGCGTCGATCCAGGTGTTGCCCGGATCGACTATTGTCACGCCGTTGTCCATCAGCCGGGCCTGGATCCTGCGCTGCATGATCTTGCTTGCCTCGCTGAGCTGCGCCCGGCTGTTGATACCCACGGCCTCGTCGGGCTGCATGGCCGTAATGGCTTCGACCTTGTGGCCGGTGGAAATAAGCCCGGAGATGGCATCTGTCAGATAGTATTCCTTCTTTACGTTGTCGGGCTTGATGTTATCTATCGCCTCGAACAGGCGCTTGTTGTTGAACAGATAGTTGCTCGGGTTGGTCTCCTTGATCTCTAACTGCTCGGGCGTGCAGTCAAGGTGTTCGACGATGCCCTGTATATTGCCGTACGCGTCGCGGACGATTCGACCGTAGCCGGTCGGGTCGTCGAGAACGGCGGTCGCCAACGTCGCCGCCGACTGGCCCGCCTCATGCTTATCCATCAGCGTCCTGAGTGTCTGAGATCTAAGCAGGGGCCCGTCACCGCAAAGTATAAGCGTCTGGCCCTCGAAGTCCTGCAGATGTTCCCTGCAGCACATAACCGCGTGGGCCGTTCCCAACTGTTGGTCCTGCCGGACCCAGACGATATCGTCGGCATCGGCAAACCGGCTCTCCACCTGCGCGGCTGAGAAGCCAACCACGACGTACATCCTCTTTATGCCGACTTTTCGGCAGGCCTGGAGCACATAAGCCAGCATGGGCCGACCGCAGACCTCATGCAGCACCTTCGCTAGCTGCGTATTCATCCGCGTGCTGCCGCCTGCCGCCAGAATTATCGCTACTGTCTCAGCCATTTGCAATTTACCATCGACTATTGATCATTGACTATTTGCACGCATGATTCGGGTCGGATACGCGCCAATCCGTTAATAGTCAAGAGTCAACACTCAACAGCCAAACCTCCGATATTCAATAGTCAGTATTCACTAGTCAATCAAAACCTACCCGACCAGGACTCGAACCTGGAATATGGGCACCAAAAGCCCATGTGTTGCCAATTACACCATCGGGTAAAACAAATGATTATTGATTAATGACTAATGATTATTGTCTTTTGGCCATTCCATTTCTGTGGCGAAGGTACAATCAATAATCATTTATCAATAATCATTTATATCGTCTGTCACGGGGACCGTTCTATATCGGCCCGATTTGGCCCCGTCGGAGGCTTGAGTCAACCACGCCGTGATACTGTTGACCCCAAAGAAATTGATTATTGATTATTTTCTAATGATTATTTAAAGGGCGCTGCCACTACCCTCCGCCGTAGGCTTCGGCCCGACGGTGGCTCACCAATAATCAATCATCATTTATCAACAATCATTTCAAAACTACCCCATGCGACGGAGCTAATAACAAAACGAGCATTATAGCCCTTCTCGATGGGGAATCAACTGTTTTTTGCGAAAAAAAGTGCAAATGATCCGTCAGTGCTCTCAAAAGCATGGCCATGACCCGGAGCAGGTACCGAAAACCGTCGTTTTCGCATCGGATGTGTAAATCGTCCATGCCTTGTGCTGTCGCCGGCTGACCCTACGGCTGGGCCCCGTTGAGAAGCTGCCTACATCACGCGGCCGGATTCTATTTGCACTTGTCGCCTCGCCTGAGGCCAGGACTTGCTGTCCGTCCAGCCCCAGGCCCTTGCCCCGGCTACTTTTGTTGCGGTCGCCAGAGCAGAACGCATGCTAGGCTTATCCTGAAGGGCTTTCAGGAACCCGGCTAGAAAACAGTCGCCACAGCCTACGGTTGATGCTGCCGTCGCACGACTGAGACATCGGGCCTGCCAGGCGCCTTGCTTGGTGACTACCACGGCGCCTCCGACGCCGCGGCTTATCAGAACGATTTCCACCTTATCAAGCAGCTTTCGCCCTGCCCGGGCCAGGCTCACGGGTCCGTCCTTGATCGGCTCTCCCAGCAGATCGCGCAATTCCGCGACGTTGGGTTTTATCAGCCAGACGCTACCGGCGTCAACGATTTGGCGCGAAGCGCTTCCCGAAGTGTCCAGGGCAATTCTCGCCCCGCGGCTGCGGCAGAATTCCAGGAGCCGAATGGTATCGGCCAGAAGCCCGCCCTCCGGCATCGTCCCGGCAAAGACACAGATGCTCCCCGGCTGTACAACTGTTTTCAGATTGCTCTGCAGTTTCTTGAGAGTCTTTGGCGAGGCGAGCTGGCTCTTGCTGCGCAGATGCATGTCTCTGCCGTCTGCGGTATCGACAACGGTGACATTCTGTCTCGTGGCGCCGTCGACGGTCGTCATCTTTAACTCGATCGAGGGCCACATCTTCCTCACCAAGCGGGCCATTTGCCGATAGTCATCGCGCCCCCAGAGACCCGCTGCGATATTCTGCTGTCCCATCCACGCAAGGGCCTTGGACACGTTGAGCGCCTTCCCCGCGGGCCGAATGATCTGCTCGTCGATGGTCTGATGCAGATCCCAATCCAGATTTCGTCCGCAACAGGTGATGTCCCATGCGGGCGAAAGGCCAATTGTGATGATCGACATCCTGTTTCCCAAAAAAAAGCAAGAATTAAAGTGCAGAATTATGCAAGTTATCCGCCACAGGCGAGTTCCGCAACTTTGATTTTTGATCTCGGATTTTGGATATTCTCTTCCAGTCCGCTCCGAGCTGTCCGCACGCGGCGCCGATACCACGGCCCATCCTGAACCGCACCACTGTCTCGATGCCGGCATCTTCCAATACCGATGCAAAACTGCTGATGCGG
>LJTR01000311.1 GCA_001303465.1 Phycisphaerae bacterium SG8_4 | reverse complement strand
AGGCCGCGTTGCGGTTCGCCTCTGGCTGTTGTTCGGCCTGTCGTTTCTCGCGCTGGTCTTGCTTCGCCGGTATGTCCCCGGAGCGCTTGACCAGGATCGCTTCTGGCGCCTGCTCGGTGTCCATATCGTGGTGGTCGTCGGGGCAGGCGTACTGATTGGACCGCTGTTCGACAGACCGGCGTTCATGGAGCAGACGAACAGCATGTTGATGCCCCGCATCTTCCTGATCATGGAAATCGTGGTTTATGTTGCCGTGCTGTGGATGCTGCGACAGCAGGAAATGAACTTCGCAACCGCCGATCGTCTTCGGGAAGCGCAGTTGAACGTGTTGAAGTCGCAGAGCAATCCGCATTTTCTCTTCAACACGCTCAACCTGATCACGGCGGAAATCTCGACGGATCCAGACGGCGCCCGGGAAACGGTCTTCGACCTCGCGGACCTGTTGCGCAGCAATATCAGGCTCGCCGAGCAACGCCTGGTCAAGCTTTCGGAAGAGTTGCGATTCAAGGAGCGGCTGACCGTCTCCTTTGATATCGATCCGCGGACTGAGGATATTCAGATTCCGTCCCTGTTGCTGCAGCCGGTGGTGGAAAACACGATCAAGTGGGCAGTCGCTCCTTTCGCCGGTCCTGCGAGCGTCGAGGTTGCTACCGAGCTGCGCAGCGATCGATTTTCGATCGTCATCAAAGACAGTGGCCCGGCGTTCGATGAAGACAATATCGTGGAAGGTGACGGATTTCGGATACTGCGAAGGACCCTGGACCTCCAGTATCACGATAACTACCAGATGAGCCTGAGTTCGACCGCAGAAGGCGGCGTCTTCTCGCTGGATTTGCCAACGACCCCTGCGGGAGGCCGCGATGGCTAACTCCGTGGCCGACACGAAGCGCGTCATCCTCGTGGACGACGAAGCAGCGGCGATCACCAATCTTCGCGCCGTGCTGGACGGGTTTGATGCACTCGAGGTCGTTGCGGAGGTCCGTGATGGCGAGACAGCAATTCAGGAGATCATTCGGCTCCGTCCTGACATTGTGTTTCTCGATATCGAGATGCCAGGCGTAAACGGTTTTGAAGTTGCGCGGGAAACGGCACACTTGAATTACCAATTGGTTTTCGTCACTGCTTATAGCCAGTATGCCCTCGATGCCTTCGGCACCAACGCGATCGATTACCTGCTGAAACCGGTAAGACCATCGTTGCTGGAGAAGTGTGTTCGCAAGATGCTGTTCCAGGAAGGTCTCGTGTTAGAGGCCCTGGAAAAGAAGAGTAACGCTGGCGAGAATCTTGTTTTGTCAGACGGCAAGGCGACTCGCGTTTTAAATCGCGAGCAAATCTGTTACATCGAGGGAATCGGCCGATACCGACGCGTTCATCTTGACTCGAATGGCGCTCAAATTCACAAGATGACAACGATAGTCTCAGACACAACCCTGGACGAGTTCGAGGCGCAGCTCTCCTCGCCAACCTTCATTCGTCTGCACCGAAGTTACATTGTCAACCTGGCGAAGGCCGTATCTCTCTCGTCAGAGGACCGACGACACTTCATCAAACTCCTGGATACCGATGTATTGATTCCAATCTCTCGCGCCAGGGTGACGGAAGTTAAGCGATTGCTTGGTAGTTAATTAACTGGTCCGATTTTGAGGGGCCGAACCAACTGACCCAACGCGGACCTGCTGTTCAATCTAACCTGGGAGCCCAGACAATGCGTTTGAATAACGTTTCAATATTGGCATTGATCCTAATCGGCCTGATCCTTTCCGGTTGCGCGAGGATCGAGTTGATGCAGCAAGCCGGCGAGATGCGCGCCTTGTCTGACTCGACTCAGCAGGATACAACGGTCACCGATGTTACCGCGACCATTGATTCGAGTGGCAGACAGGCGGCTCTGCTTTCGGCGTTTTTCGGGCTCGACAACGGGTTGCCAGACATAAGCGACAAGGGCATCTGTCGAGGGGCGGCCGAGGCAGATGGAATGCCGGTCATCTTTTCTCACGAGATCGATACCGAGACAATGCAGGCTGGGGACTTTCGAGTCGTCGCCGAATCCGGGTCCGTCGGAGAGATCAATTGTGTCACTCCAGCGCCCGCCAATGACCCCGGCGAGATTCGAACCATTCTCGTAGTTGGCGAGTACGGTAGCGCCGAGAATCAGCCGAC
The DNA here is from genome assembly GCA_001303465.1 of Phycisphaerae bacterium SG8_4. Taxonomy (GTDB): domain Bacteria; phylum Planctomycetota; class Phycisphaerae; order Sedimentisphaerales; family Anaerobacaceae; genus SG8-4. Next base: position 4,463 of record LJTR01000311.1, on the reverse strand, counting down.
CAGCGTGCAGATCGTCGGCAATCTGCTGTCGAAGGACGGGCAGCTGAATTTCCGCGGCGTGCAGTCATCGGTAATTGCGTTGGAAGTGGGCCCAACGTTGGTATGGTCTGAGGTCGTCCCGGAACGGGATTGGGAACTAGGCAAGCCCGCTACTCCGCTTCCATTTGGCGGTGGCGACAGATGCCCGATCGGTACCCAGCAAGTTGTCCGGGTGACCTGGGCTGGAGGTGTCACCAAGCCGGGCGGCGAGGAGATCGATGACAACGAGCGCGAAGCGTATCGGGTGACGATGTCATTCGGCGATGAAGGCGAGGCTGAACTGGTGCCTTATGCAATTGGGGATCGCGGCGACGGTGACAACAACCACCTGCTTTGCCTCGATCGTGCTGGATTGCCTCTACGAGTGGATTTCCCCGCAGGGCTCGTCACGGATCCACGAGAGGACTTGAACCCGAGTACCAGGATAGAAGTGACAATGTACTGAAAAGCAGACATTTGGAGCGGACGCGGACCCGATCGACTGTTCTGAGCTGCATCAATCGGACCGGCTTTCGAGCTGTCGGAACAGGGCGAATCGGGCCCCCGCTTTAATCCTGTGGCACCCGCCTAGCTGTATCCAAGCATGGGGTGCCTAATCTCTTCTCTCCGGGCCTCGGAATCGCTTAGAATCCCAGTACTCTCACTTCTATGCTCAGCCAAGCCCAAGTGAGACGTAACCCCCTGATTTGCGGGTGTAGTTCAATGGTAGAACATCAGCTTCCCAATCGGAGTCGCTGAGTTGGGCACATCATTAACCTCTTGATTTCCGTGGTGCTGTGACCACCGGATTCAACGAGTTAGATCGCCCACAAAGTAACCAACTGAGTGCAGTGGGCTTTCTGAGTATGCTCAGTTTTAGCCTCACTTCATTTTCTCATCTGATTCGGCAGATTTGGCTAACCGATTCAAAGTACTTCTCTCTGACATCAAAAAAATGTTTCGCATTTTTGCATCCAATGCCAGACCTACGTTCATCTAGGACAGGAATAGATCTGGATTTAGGCCGACCTTTCCTGGAACTACGATTCAACGAGGATTTTCAATGTCACGATTCCTGACCATCAGCGCTCTCGCACTTGCCCTGTTCTATGGCGGGATAGCGTGCGCCAAGCGGGACGATACGCCCTGGCAGGAAGACCTCGACGCGTTCCTCGAGGTCCTGCATGCGGAACATGACAATCCTTATTTCCATACACCCCGCGCCGAATTCGAGCAGGCGATTGCGGAATATCGGGCTGCACTTCCTGAGTTGAGCCGGGCAGAGCGCATCACCGGTTTTGCTCGCCTGGTGGCCATGGTGGGTGACGGTCACACCTGGATGCCCATGCATCGTCTGCCTTTTGACGGGTTGCCGCCCGGTCCGGGTTTCTCTTCACTGCCGATCCGCTTCGAGCTGTTTGATGATGGTTTGTATGTCGTCGGCGCTTCGCGAGCCCATGCTGGTCTTCTCGGTGCGCGTGTCACCGGCTTCGGCGACGTGCCGGCCAAGACGGCGATTGCTCGAGTTATGGAGCTTCTGCCCCAGGACGCGACAAACTTCGCGCGGGAGTTTGTTGCAGAATGGCTGATGCAGGTCGAATTGCTCACGGCACTCGGCCTGGCGTCCGATGGCCACGTCGCGTTGTCGCTTCAGCGCGGTGGAGAAAGTCTTACTGCTGATCTGACGGCGCTTGATGAGGCCGCCGCGTATAACTGGATCTTCTCCACGGATGGCGGACCCATGGGACAACAGGATTGGCAGATTGCTGCAGAGCGGCAGCCCTTCTGGATGCAGGCTTTCGATGGCCATATCCGTATCGCGGAACTGGAGGGCGCGACCTACCTGCAGTTTACTGAGATCCGTGACGGCGTAGATCAAACCTTCGCAGAACTGGCACAGGCTGCGGTGAGACAGGCGGAGGCCACGGGCGAACCCGCGCTGATCATTGATCTGCGCCGATGTCTTGGCGGTGATGGCACGCTCAACGAGGGGCTCGTGCATGCCCTTGCACAGAGCGAGTCACTCAATCGGGACGGACGCCTGATAGTACTCACCGGTCGGAGTACCCACTCCGCCGCCGTGATGCTGGTGTCCGCGCTGGAGCAGCGCACGGCTGCCCGCTTCATCGGTCAGGCGACGGCCGATCGGCCCAATCACTACGGCGAGACGAATATCTTCGTCACTCCGAATTCGGCTCTGCCGATCATCCATGCGAGTGAGTACTACCAGACGTCGACACCCGATGATCAGCGTCGCTTTCGAACACCGGATATCGCCATTTCCTACACATTTGCGGACTATGAGGCCGGCACAGATGCCGTACTTGAAACCGCACTGCATCTGATCAATGGAGACTAACATGTCGTTCAGACCTCTTATGCTGGGTGTCGCTGCCGGCGTCGTCTCGATCGCGGCTTCTGTGCAGGCCAGTAGTCCGTGGACCTATCATGAGAGCGATGATGAGATCGGCCGCATCTATTACTACGAACGCACCAATACCGACGGTTCGATGGACGAGAGGGTTACCGTCTTCCGCCGCGATGCCACTCATATCGAGGTCTACAAGGAAAACGGGCTCTGCCGCCGCGCAGCGCTGGTAACGGCAGAGCTCGATCAGGCAACCCTCTCGGCGCCGGTGATCACGGGCGGTGTACTGCAGACTGACGCCCAGCACGTCGACTTTGCATTTCTGGAGCTGAATCCGGAAACCGGTAAAGTGGAGATGCTGGTGCAGTTGCCGGACATGGAGGTCCGCGATGACGTCAAGATCGAGAGCGCCAACTGGACCCTGTTCGACTTCGACTTGGCCAGCCTTACTGTCTCGACGCCGCATCTGGACAAACCGGAGAACGGGTTCGGCTTTGGCATGGCTTTGTTGTGGACAGACCCGTCCGCCGCGGATCCACTGTTCTGGATGGGCGAAGTGACCGCGGAGCATGTCGGGCAGAGTGAACACCTCGGCGTTGTCGCGGACGAGTATCGCCTCACCGGATCGGCTTTCGAGATTGACCTATCGACGGGCAAGGAGGGGCGACTGTGGCTGGATGCAGAGGATGGGCACGTGGTTGATGCGATCATGCCGGTCCCAAACCACCCTGGTTACACTGATTTTCGCTTGCGTCTCCTTGATGTAAGCGACGGTGGAGATGCCGAATGGACCGCCCTTTTGCGAGCGCACTTCGAAGGATGTGAAGGCTAAGTGCCCGACAGATTCAACTGGTCGGCCCTTAGCACGGAACCCTTGATCCGTTATGGCTCAGGTCCAGAGTTCACATCTCGCGGGTCAGCTGGATATTCATCTCCGCGAAGCCTTTGTCCCGCGCCGGGATCAGGGCGGCGTAGTCGTCGGACTTGAACATCCCGCCAATAGCGTCTGCAGAGTCGAAATCCATCACCAGTACCATTCCACTGGGCTTACCATGGATCACCTCGTCAACCTTGAGGCGTTTGACCGGTTTGCCCCCGGCCCCCATCAGCAGCGGCATAACGCCTTGGAGATACTCCTGAACCGATGCCATCTCATTCGGGTTGGGGACTGCGGTAACGACTAGTGTTGTGTTTGCGGCCATCTTCTGTAACCTCCTGCTGGGCTTTTTTCTAAACGATTATTTAGATATCATAAGATCCACAGGCAGTCAATTAAGATACCCCTATGGGACGCAGGAAAAGCTATGACCGCGCCGTGTTGCTCGGTAAGGCCATGGAGGTCTTTCGTGACCACGGATTTGCCGGAACGTCGGCGGAGATGCTCGTCGAGGAGCTCGGGGTCAACCGATTTAGCCTCTACGCGGAGTTCGGCAGCAAGCAGGGCCTGTTCGACGCGGTGCTGCAGCGCTATGACGACGAGGTGGTCGAGAGGAACTTTGGGCCGCTCGAGGAACCCGGCGCCGGCGTCGACGAGATACGCGCACTGCTGGAGTTTTTCGGAAGCGCGCGAAAAAGTCCTGCCTGGGGTCGAGGATGCCTGTTGTGCAACACGGCGGTAGAGTTCGGTCCGGAAGATCCCAGCGGTGCCGGCTTCATCCAGCGATACTTCGATCGCGTTTCAGCATCATTTCTCTCTGCCCTGGAGAATGCACGCAACCGCGGCGAGCTGAGTCACGCCGTCAATCCGGAAAAGGAGGCGGGATTCTTTACCGCAGCTGTGCTCGGCATGTTCGTCATGCTGAGGGCCAAGGCGCCAGTTTCCGTTATCCAGGGTGCTGCGCAAGTCGCCATCGAACACCTGAAGGCCATCCGAGCCTAGGCACCGCATCTATCCATCGGATTCGTTGGTGTCCTATCGTATCCGGGCAGGCGCTGCCCAATCTCTTCTCTGTGAGCCCTGGAATCGCTTAGAATCCGAGTACGCTCACTTTTATGCTCAGCCAGACCTGAGTGAGACGTAACTCCCTGATTTGCGGGTGTAGTTCAATGGTAGAACATCAGCTTCCCAATCGGAGTC
>LJTR01000310.1 GCA_001303465.1 Phycisphaerae bacterium SG8_4 | reverse complement strand
GCCGCAAGCTTACCCTCCTGTGTCAAATATGTGGGCTCGGCAACGCGATCAGCAACGAGTTGCATAGCCCATGCTGGGGGTGCGTTATCCGTGTTGCGCAGGCGAAAGGAGGTTCGCCCAATCCTCAGTCCGTGCTCCTGGGAAATCTTCTCAGCGATCTGTGGTGCTTCTTTGGAGCAAACTGAAATGGCCGCGGCCGGTCCCTCGGAGCCGATGACTTCCCTCAAGCGTCCTTTCAGGGATGTGAGCATCGCATCCCGCGCTGCCAAGGCTTTCTCATGCTGAACCGTCTGTTCCTGAATCATATCGCCTTCTCCGACGACCTTCCAAGCCGTGCTGGTATCTTGTGCTGGCTGACGACAACCAGACGTCACGAATAGCAGTGAGACTAACGTGGCAATTAAGACGTTCAGCCTCTTCATGTTTCTATCCCTTTCTGGGCGAAGAACCACTGACCGGTATCAGCACCTCACTTTCTGGGACATGGCCCAGGGGTTGAAATCGATAGACTGTTGGGAGATTCAATATTACAACCATATATAGATAATACACCTTGCATCAAGGGAGAGCAATGTAGAAAGCATCTGCTTCGAGACAGTAGTTCTGCTCTGCAAGTAAGAGTTCGAGAACCACGTTACGACTCTGAACAGACTGGAAAGACTGTAGTCATGTCTCCCAAAGTGGCGACACAGCACATTCAAAGAAGACGGAGTGCCTAGCATAGTCCAAGGGCCGGCAGACTGCCCAGCTGCCAGCTCCTTCCGTCTACGATGTCACTCGCCCTTTTTCGCAACGGCCATTGAATACGTGTGAAAAAAAAAAACGGCGTTTTCAGGCCAGAATCGAGGATAGTTCATCTAATTCCTCTGCAGAGCAATAGCCGTTTTTGGGCTATAATCAAGGGTTGGAAATAGACCTGGACAATTGCTGCATTTCAGCCTCGGGAATGCCGCGTTCCCGTAGCTGTTGCCACAACCTCCTCGATACACACGACTCCAAGTCCTTCACCATCCATGCGCCAGGATCAGGCCGGTCTCATCGAGCTTGCGAAGAAGATCCCGGTTCTTCTTGGCAAGCTCTTTCAGCCTCCTCTTCTTGTACGGTCTGATCTCAGCCACCTCCAGGACAATTCCCGCAAGCTCCGCCACTCGCTCGTTGGGTGATACGGCCAGCTTTCTCAGACGCGATACATTCTTGTCCGAGATGTGTGACTGACGCAAGTAGCTGAAGATCTCGTCTTTGTGTTCGATTTCTTCTCGCTCCTCTTTGGGCAGACGAGCACACTGCTTACAGACATGTATTCGGTGACCTTTGCCGGAGAATGCCTCGTTCGGCTTGCGGCTGCCACAGATTCTGCAAAAATGTCCGCGACGTTTCTTCATGATCCTATTGGAGCGACGTATGAATCATAGATGCGATTGAGCTTCCATGTAAGTCTCATTGAATTGCCTTTTGTGGCTCGTGTTCCCATATTATCAACACGTTTCTCCACGGTGATCGCCTTGCCATTTCGCCAACACTGACCGGACCGCGTCTTCCACGCAGAGGCGGGCGTCTAGTCGATCCCAGCCGCTCATCAAGAGTCTATCGTACCGCGTCTCAACATGGCGAACTCGAGCTACGACGGCCAGGCGAATAGCATTTTCATCGAGGACCTTTGCAGCTGCAGACCGACCGACTCTACCGCTGTATTTGGCGCACGCATGTTCCGCTATTGACTGTGCAGTATTTGGAGGGCATTTTGGATAGAGTTGCCGAACCGCCTGGGCGAAACGCTTGACGTATGCGATATCTAGTTCGGCTCTGCGTTCCGCCTCTCGAATACGACGCTGGGCTCGTGCGTCTTCATCTGCCAAACACTCGGTTTCGGCTTTCGTAAGTGCGGGATCCTCGACAAGCAAGCCCTGCCGTTCATAACGCCTTCGCGCCTTGCTCCACTTGAGTACAACGGCAGACAAAGCCGAGTTCTTTCGAGCCCTACGGGTCAATGCAGCGTCGCCGGAGGGTAGAAACACCAGATGATCAAGATCCGCACAGGAAAGACAAAGCGCCCCTTTGTCCTCTGTCAACGTGATCCATGCCTTCCTGCCAAGATCTTCTTTGCACTCGTCACATTTGGATTCGCGCGAGCTTATGAACACCTTTAGGTCTTCTTGTTTTGATGGGCGTTGGGTCACGGGGATCTATCTTGGCCATGCCAAAGATGAATTTCAAGCGCAAAAGTGCTATCTCTCGGCAAGAGCTGCTTCCCTCTCGCGCTTGGTGCAGGATAGCACAGCAGTAGGAATTGACTCTGTCCGGCAGTGAAATATAATCTCCGACATGAACTGGGTCGAAGAGAAATTCCTGCTGCTCCGTCCGGAGTCACAGACAAGAATTCCCCTCAATTGGAGCCACTCCACCATGAATGTGAATATCCAAAGACTTGCAGCTTGTCTGCTGGTGCTGTTGTCTGCGCGTATACAGGCAATGCCAAACAACAGCGATACTGATTGGTTCAGGGATGCGAAGTACGGCATCTTCATTCACTTCTTGCCTGGGGACTCAACGGGTCTGGCCCGAGTGCAGGAGTTCGACGCAGAGGTCCTGTCGGGGCAGTTGGAGACGCTCGGGGCGAAGTATCTGGTCATCACGTTAGGCCAGAATTCGGGCTTCTTCAACTCCCCGAACGCCACGTACGACCGCTACACCGGTTATGCGCCTGGTGAACGCTGTTCTACCCGCGATCTGCCGCTTGATCTCTATCGAGCCCTAAAACCCAAAGGCATCAAGCTGATGCTCTATCTGCCGTGCCAGACACCTAATCGCGATGCCCGCGCCCAGAAGGCCTTCGGACTGCCCCAGGGCAAACGCGATCAGCCGATCGATCTTGAGTTTGCGCAGAAATGGGCACAAGTCATCCGGGAATGGTCGGACCGTTACGGGGATAAAGTGTCCGGCTGGTGGTTCGACGGGGGATACGAGCATATCCATTTCAACGAACAGATCGCCCAGGTCTATGCTTCGGCGGCAAAGCATGGCAATCCAAAGGCCATCGTGACCTTCAATCCCGGCGTCAGGCTGATCCGCCACACTCAGGCGGAGGACTACACGGCCGGTGAGCTCAATGAGCCATTTGACATACTGCCCTCATCCCGATGGGTTGAGGGCTCGCAATGGCACGCCCTGACACACGTGGGTTCAAGATGGTCTGCGAGAGATACGCGATTCCCGGCTGAAAAATGGTCCAAATGGGTCAGCAAGGCGGTCTCCAGGGGTGGAGTCGTCACCCTCGACACGGGGCCCAACTGGGACCCACAAGCCGGGCCAATCGGCTGTCTGGCCAAAGCACAGATGGATCAGGTCCGGGCAGTGCAGGCTGCGGTGAAGGCAACCCTCGTTCGACCGGGCCTCGGTGATCAAGCGAATCCATCCCGATCGGCGGTGGAGCTGCGCGCTCGCGGCGGCCTGGCGAACTTCTTTGCTGAGGCACAAGCGGGTGCAAAGGTGACCGTGGCCTACTTCGGTGGGAGTATCACGGCGGCAAACGGCTGGCGCCCTCAGACAATGACTTGGCTGCAAGAGCGCTACCCGAAGACCGAGTTCACAGAAGTCAACGCTGCCATCGGTGGAACCGGTTCGGACCTTGGCGTCTTCCGGCTGCAACAGGACGTTCTGGCTCATAGGCCGGACTTGGTATTCGTTGAATTTGCCGTCAACGACGGCGGCGCTCCGCCGGAGCGGATCTACCGCTGCATGGAGGGCATTGTGCGGCAGATATTCCGTGGCGATTCGACCACCGACATTTGTTTTGTATATACGATGCACAACAGCATGCTGCGCGACCTGGAGGCCGGCCGTCTGCCTCGCTCGGCATCGGCTATGGAGTTCATCGCGGACCACTACGGAATTCCGTCTATCCATCTCGCCCAGGAGGCGGCTCGACGGATTATTGCCGGTGAATGGGTCTTTACCTCGCCGAAGCCACAAGTTCCCGCCGATCCGGCCAAGGGCATCCCGGCGCGTCCTGCCTTTGCTCCGGATAGTTGTCATCCTTTTGCCCAAACAGGCCACCGGCTCTACACCGAGGCGATAGGCCGCTCCTTCAGAGAAATGGAGAACCTCGGCCGGCCCGGGCCACATCCGCTGCCGGAGCCGTTCACGCCGGATAACCATGAGGCCGCGAAACTAATTCCATTGACCTCCGCTATGCTGGGCGACGGCTGGCAGAGATCGGCCATTCAAGATGATCCGATTGCGAAGCGTTTTGCTAACCGCCTGCCTATTCTGTGGCGGGCAGACAAGCCTGGCGCTACGTTGACCTTCACCTTTCACGGTCGCTCGGCGGCGGTCTATGATCTTCTGGGCCCTGATGGCGGGGAATTGGAGGTGCTCGTAGATGGCCAGTCCGCGAAACTCGTGAAGCGATTCGATGCCTATTGCACATACCATCGACTCGGGACTACCCGCGTTCTGTCCGAAACTCAGTCCGGTGACCATACGGTAACGATACGGTTGACCGGCAACACCTTCGATAAGGCCGAGATCCTCAGCCGCAACAATAACAAAATCGACGATTCGGCTCGGTACGCGCCCCTGCGGTGGTATGCCGGGGCGCTGTTGATCGACGGCGAATTGGAATCGGCCCGAGCATCCGATCAGCAGGCGAGGCTGCCCAAGCGACTCAAACGGGCGGAGAGCTTTCTTGGAATCCACTATGATTTTCATGCTGGGCCGGACACCTATTGATCTGGCAATTAACAAAGGCCGAGAAGAGATGGTTAAGCTGCTCGTGTCCAGGAGTAGCGATGTTTCTCTGCATGCCGTAGCATACGTTGGAGATCTGCAAAGAGTGGAGAAGCTCCTTGACAGCGGAGCGACTGTGGACGCTGAAGACCAGAAGGGCCAAACAGCGCTGCATTATGCTGCCAAGGCAGGACAAATTGCAGTAGCTAAGCTTTTGATTGCTCACGGTGCCGATGTCAATGCCGGGGACGACTGGATGCCATTGCAGGTAGCAGCTTATGACAGCAAGGAAATGGTCGCGCTGCTTCTTGCCGAAGGGGCTGACATCAATGCGGGCAAGTGGCCAGCTCTTCATAGTGCGCTTGATGCCAGGCGTTTTGACATAGTGGCATTACTCCTGGCTAACGGAGCAGATGTTAATATCAGGGATGACAAAGGCCACACGCCACTTCATATCGCAGCCTCGTATGCAGCTTCGCGTTTCCCAAAGATTGTTGACCTACTCATTTCTAGCGGAGCCGATATCGCCGCAAAAGATAATGGTGGCAAGACTGCCTTGTCATATGCTGTGGAAGGAGGTTACACTGAAATAGCAAAGATACTCCACAAGCACGGAGCAAAGGAATAATCTGAAATAATCGTAACGAAGGAGTGGGAGAGCCCACAAATGGCGAGCAAAACTGACACAAACAGAAGTCGTGGGAGAGTGATATGAGACAGGCGAAATCGTTTTTTCACGAGCTCACAAACACCTTGATTAGCGCGTGACACTCTGTCTCCATTTTGTCACTGCAAACCCCTATTTTCTTAAAACGAGTCCGGATACATGTCAGATTTTTGGCCAAGAAAGCGACTTGAAAAGAATTATCGGGCGCGCGTAGTTTTCAATGGACTCTGCGAAAAAGACAGAGTGACATTAGAGGACGCAAGGGGCCGGCAGCTGCCCAATCTGCCGGCTCCTTGAGTCTGTTTTGCCAGAGAATTTCGTGACTATGGACTCACCACTCGATTATAGATACGAACGCCGTCGATCAGGCCGAAGAAGACGGTGTCTGGAGCGAGAGTGCTGCCGGCGCCGAGATACGGGCCAACCTCTTCGCTTTTCAGGCCGGGCAAAGCAGTGGCGTCAATAGCCACCACTACTCCGTCAACGTACAAATGCCCGTACGAGCCGTCCCAGACGAAGCCTATGCGGGCTCATTGATCAGCATCAAGACAATAAACTCGCCGGAAATTTCCCAATTGTGGACTCCTCAAAGGATCGTTACAGCGCGCTCTGCCGTACTAAAGCGGTCCCGTTGTGCTTTGGCAAGCACAGTGTGCCCGAAGTTGCTCTGGAAATACGAAGATTGTCAATTAGACCGCAGACTGGATTTGTAAGGCATTTCTTCGGTTTGACTATCTAG
>LJTR01000014.1 GCA_001303465.1 Phycisphaerae bacterium SG8_4 | reverse complement strand
TGAGAAGTACGAGTTGTATTACCAGGCTAGCCAAGAAGTGCTAGTGGACTTCGACGGAACACTGTGCGAGTTTGCATACCCTGCGCTGGGCGAGCCCCGGCGTGGGGCCAAGACATTCATGGAGTGGCTGATGCGCAAAGGACTACGCCCTGTGGTGTGGTCTAGTCGGATAAGCGGAACATACATCTCGGCTGATACCGAGAAGCGCCGGATAGTGAATCAGCTACGCCAATGGTTAAAGAAACACGAGATTCCGTACTATGCTATAGATGCAGGGATGACCGTGGCGTGGCGGCTGGCGAGGGCACGACTTGGGCCGACGCACGCAAGCGCATCAATGAGATTCATCGACGGGAAGTTGCACGCTGGAAGGAGATACAAGATGAGGAACTTTGAATCAGGTGCGACACGAGACAGTGACGAGGACAAGCTGGACTTTGAGGGGTTCTTGAGTCCGGACGTGCTGTGGCGTTTTGCGCAGTACATGCATGCACACCGTACACAGGCTGACGGTAAGCTACGTGCCAGTGACAATTGGCAGAAGGGCATCCCACAGGACGCCTATATGAAGAGTGCCTGGCGTCATTTCATGGAATGGTGGGTACTTCACCGACGACCGTACATCCATACTGAGGAGAGGCGGGATGCCCTGTGTGCACTGCTGTTTAATGTGATGGGTTACTTGCATGAGGAAAACCAATGATGGATATCTTCCAAGCGACTGTACTGCGGTCCCTGTTACACAAGGACTGTTGGGAGGCGTTTGGGGATATTGTGACCCCGGACATCTTCACCAACCAGAATGCAAAGACGCTACACAAGCACATCAAGAAGCTGCATGATCTTCATGTCAGCGACCTCACGATCGAGGATCTCAAGCTGGAGCTACACTCCGTGTATCAGCGGGAGGGCGGCAGACGTGAGGAACTGTCCGATTTAGTGGACGGTTTGGAGGTCACCACGCCTCGCACACCTGGCGACCTGCGCCCCTATGTGCAGGAGTTTGCCGGGCGCGAGCTAGCCCTGAAGGCGATTAACTATGTTGCGAACCACCTCGACACTGATGACCTTGATCTGGAAGTGGCCGCAGAATATATGGAAAGAGCTAGAGACCTCCGGCATATTGTCGATGCCGACGTTCTCGACCTCGCTGCGGCTGGCCTTCCAGGAGAACACAACGTTCGACCAATGGTTACTAGCCTCGGTTTATCTGATCAGCTTGACTCGGTTCTTTGCGGCGGGGTTGGCGCGGGTGAGTTGCTTATATATCTCGCACCTCCTAGCCGGGGCAAGACTAGCTACTTATGGGCTACTGCGGCTGCTGCGGCTGCGCAAGGACGGCGGGTGCTAGGCATCACGCTGGAGATCTCTGCGCACAAGTGCGTGCGTCGGGTGGATCAGTGGCTTAGTGGGTACACAAAAGAAGAACTGATAGTCAATCCCCGCACGGTAGGCAAGCTCCGTCGTGCCTTGGAGGAGAGCAACGATGGCAAACTATGGGTCAAGGACTGGTCCTATACCGGGATCACAGTTGACGACATTAAGGCATTGGTCACTCGGATGCGGCAACGAGGTGAAGCAGTTGACTTCATTATTGTCGATTACCTTGAATTGGTCACCCCACTCCGCCACAATCGTAACGCAGAGAGACATAACTGGAGTCAAACTTGTAAGGATCTACGCGCACTGGCCGTAGATCTACAGGTGCCTATCATTACAGCATGGCAAGTCAACCGGGCAGGCAGCGAGAACCACAGTCTGACCGAACGTGACGTGTCCGAGTGCTGGGATGTTGTGAAGCATGCTGACATCATCCTGGGACTGAATCAGGATCCCGCCGAGTTAGCCGAAAAGGTGCTTCGTATCGGCGTGATCAAACAGCGCGAGTCTACCGCCCGGCCCCAGGTATATTTGTACAGTGACCTGGATCGCATGATCATCCGGGACGGAAACGAGGAACCAGATGGCACGGAAGAAACAGCCGCCCTCGAAGTGGATATGCGGGATCGATCCCGGATTCACGGAGACGGGGATGGTGTTACGGCAGGAGAGCAGACCGGCCTGTGACGTGAGCGGACTGGCTACGTACACTCTGAATGCGCAGCAAGGGGGATGGATGGTACCGTGCGTACGATCACTCTCTCTTGCTGCGGCAATTTGTGAATGCCTCGTCGGTTGGATCGACTTGTATAAGATTCAGGTTATGGAGGTATGTCTTGAGCTGCCTATCTACAAAGGTGGCGTTGATACTCTCACCTTACAGATGCGGCTCCTCCAGGACATCGAGCACGGGCTGATGTCAGTCGTGGAGCCTGCCCTCAACACCTTGTATCTCACCGAAGTTAACAACCAAACAAGCAAGAAGCTAGCCACTGGACATGGCGGTGCCACTAAGGCAGAGATGGTGGAAGTTTCTCCATTTCGGAACTCAACGTATTCTAGGCCCACCAAAGAAGCTCTCGCTGATGCGTGGGCACATTCGCTAGCTGCCAAGCGGCAGTATAACCTTACCAGATCTCAGCTTGTGCCGGTATTTCCGAAGGTCATAGCGCCCACAATTAGCTGGGATAAACTGAAGAAGGAGTTAGGTCTTGACTAGGGAAGAGCGAGCAGCCCTCGTCGCCGGATGGCGCACCATGGGCTACAAGTTGTATGGTCCTCGCGTTGCTGTCGTGCGAGACAAGGCCGAAGAAAGGACAGATGGTGGGATCTACATTCCCGAAACGCACCAGACGAAAACGCCAGTTGGCACGATCATCGCGGTGGGTCCGGGTGTAGATCTCGAAGAGTTTAATTATGGTTTCGTTCCGGGCGATCGAGTGATGTTCTCAAAGTATGGTGGGACCACGTTCCGTGTCTTGCTGGCCGATGGTAGCAAGGTGGATGTGGAATATCTAAATGCCAAGGATATCTTTGTAGGCTGGGACGGGGAGGATCCTAATGAATTACCTGAAGAGAACAAGTAGTTGGCTGCTGGCGCTGCTCGGCATCGTGACCATTACTGGTTGCGTGTTGGGTATTGGCGGTGACCGAGACATCAACTTGGAGTATCGAGTGATTGGTAGCGAGGTGCTATTGAAGTGGGACAGGCAAGAAAACGTAATGTTCTACGTTGTGCAGGGCAGCTTTATGGACAGTGACTGGCAGAATGTTGGACTGAATCGCGATCCGTTCGCTAGCATCAGTGTGTCGAATGGTGTGTTTCGTTTCCGTGTGCAGGGTTGGGGCATCGATGGCCTGGCCTTCACATCGGAGCCGACTGATTATATTCCGGTACTGCCGTTGAGGCGAGTTCCAGATGCGACGGAGCCTGGGCCTGGCGGGCAGCACTTCGATCCCAATGGACCAAGGACAGCACAACCATAGCCGAGGCGAGGGGCTGGGAGCTTGATTGTCGGTGCCTCTTGAGTGACCGGCCCCTCAGTTTATTGTGCTCCAAGATATATTCCAATTGCTAGCCATAACAGGGGTTCTTTCACCAGCCGGAGTGCCCAATGCTCCTCCTTGTCACGGCATGCGTCTAAGATTCGTTCCCGAGATTCCTCTTGCAACCGCACTTCGTCGCGCCAGTACTCCTCACGGATTGCAGCAACTGAATCCGCGTGCGCCAATCGGATGTCTCGCAACAGAATCTCTGTATCCAGGCTGTCGATAACGGTTGTTGCTCTCCGAAGTATGCTAGTCGGGACAGTAACACTATCCACCTCCGCTGTCGTTTGTCCCTCGGTCGAGCCGGTCGCGCAGATCAGCCAAAGGATCATCACTAACAGGCCGAGCATCCAGGGCTGCACGTATTTCCGCTTCCCGTTTTTCCCGTTCTCGTCTCGCACGCAGGAGGCGGAGCTTGAGACGCATGCGGTGTACTTCACGGGCTGCATCTGTTTTCTCCTTATCGCTCTTGAATATCTCTTTTAATGGTTCGCCTTTTTTCTTGTCGAAGAACAGCGCGGCAATGACGAAAGCGATTGCTGCCCCGACCATCAGTCCACTAATTTCCACCGTTCGGCATTCCTTTCTTGGCCTCGCTAATCATTTGCGCACCATATTGCACTGCCTTCGCTCCGTAAATAGCATATATCAAATGCTTCAATACGTCCGCATTTGTGCCAGGTAGCTCAACAAAGCAAACGATTACTAGGATGGCAGCAGCCACAATGACTTTGGTGCTAGTTAGCTTTACAATTAATCGAGTCAATAGTTCGCTCCAATTCACTAATTTCCTCCTCCTCCCAAGATCTTGTCTGCTAACCCCATCTCTACTGCCTGTTGTGCCGTAAGGTATGTATCTGTTTCCAGTATTTTACGCAATGCTCGGAGTGTATATTTCGGATCGGCCTGTTTGATGCGTTCCAGGTATGTCCGTTCCATCAATTGATTCAGCCGTTCTCCTTCGGCCATCAGCTTGCGCACTACTGGCACGTGATCGCAGTCACCCCAAGTTCCATAATGTAGCATCATCGTAGCATGGGGCGACATTACTCGTTCGTCTGCGGCCTGGAGGATCCACGATCCCATGCTCATTGCGTGGCCATATGCTATGACTGTTACATGCGAGGGGCACGTGGCAATAGCATCGTATATCGCTAGCCCGTCATACTCGTCACCGCCCATGTTGTTCATGATGACGGTTATCGGCTGGTGGCTAGTTGACAGCATAGCCATGCCTTTCAGGAATAGCTCTGCCATCTCATCATCGGTTTCGGTTCCCATGAATAATTGGCGCGTCGGCACATGAATGCCGTAGTCAAAGAACCGATCAAGGTCGTCTCGGCGCTGCACGTAACTCCTCCTTTACGTACTCTCGTAGAAGTTTCACGTCGAACATCCTGCCTGGACATGACTTGTCTGCGTAAAAGTTGTGCCCGTAGATGTCCTCTATTCTGATTCCAAATTGAATGCACCATGGAGCCAGAACTCTGCGAGCTGCCATGCGGAGTCGGCGTTCAGCAGGTGCAAATTCGTCAAAGCAGCCGACAAAGCAGAATCCGAGTGAGCTGCTGTTTTGGCCCCGCGTATGTGCTCCCGGTATCCACAGGGGTCTGCCATACATACAGACCAGCCTGCCTCCCACTTCCTCGATCCCTGCATGATATCCTATATCCTTCCAGTGTCTGATATGGGTGTGGTAATGTTCAATCGCTGGCCACGATACGGTCTCACTGTCCCTCGTCATGCTGTGATGAATGATGATCTGATCGGGGATCCACACGTGGTTGTCCTCCTAGCATGCGTTTTATGTCCCGTACGTCCTGGTGCAACCAATCAATCTTATCCTCTATGGTCTTCACCCTGTGATCAACTTCTGACTTCGAGTACACGTCGCGATTCGAGAACGCTAGCACGCCTTGTGCCAGTGCTGCTACCACAATTATCCATACCCAGCTTGGCATCCATTGCGTTAGTTTCTTCATTGTCCAAGCTCCTCTTTAGGTAGCCGGGCTACGGGTAACAGCCCTTCTTGCTGCATTATATCAAGCACGTTAGGCAATAGTTTCTTGTTGTCGTCCAGTGTGCGTAACCACCACTCTATATTCTCCGCTTCAATCTTGCGTACTAACTTAGTAGCATCAGCCGCTAGCGGGTATCCCATGTCGATCAATCGCTGTGCTGCCTCATTGTATTTCTCTGGCTCATCATCTCGCACCGATTCGATGAACGTGCGCAGCAATGCCTCGGTCTCGTATAGGTAATCCTTCTCCACTTGCTGAACACGCTGGCGTGCACGCTCCGTGGCCACATCTTGCATCGAACGCAATTGCATGATGACAGCCATGATGTCGCCACGCTGTCCCTTCTCGCCAAACTCCAGATCCAGTTTACGTGTCAGTGCTCCACGTCGTGTCTTTTGCTCGCCTGTTTCGAAGGCTTCGATCTGCTTGGCAGCCTGCTCGATTCCGATCTTGAGGGGGACCATATTATCCGCAGCCGATAGCAGCTTCGTTGTCCTGGAGTCTACATCGTCCAGGTTTCCATCACCAAACAGGTACTCGTTCATCGTTGTGTGCCAGCGGGTGAACTCCCACAACAGCTCCACGCCAGGCGAGGTGATGTCTTCGAATCCCTTGGGTCGGTAGCCGAAGCCGAGATATTCGCTGATGTCTACGCCAAGATCCTCAGCCGCCATGCGCTGAAGCCAGCCCGCCAGCATCATGTACCGCATGATGTAGCCAGGGTTCTCCTTATATAACGCCCACAATTGCTCGGTCTGTTTCGGTGCGAAGGACAAGAATTGAGTGGCTAGCCGCCCTGCCGAGCGGGAGACCCGATCGAAGATAGGCGGACGGGAACCTGCGCCGAAGTAGTGGTTGACTTCCTCGGTGGTGCGGATCGCATCCATGATGGCACGGTTAGCGTGCGGTGATTGATACAGTTCCTCCATATTCACATAGCCCAGCTTCTTGCCGATCTCATCCAGTGCACCGTGCATTGTCATGCCTCGGATGAATGCTTCCGTGTCCTGGACGGATGGTCTGCCCGGAAAGCGCAGCTTGGTGATCTTGTCGGTCAGCCGTTGGACCGCACCTTCTGCTTCCAGGATCTGTGCCCAGTGCTTGCGCACGCCAGTGCGATTGATGAGAGCCTGGCCTGGTGCAGTGGCGGAGCTGAATAACCCGCGCACGGTACGGAACATCCCAAACTTCGCGCCGGTAGTGTTGAGCGCAGTGGCTATAGACATGATTGGGTAACGCAGGTTCCCGGACAGCAGTGATGTATACATCAGGCCGGTCAGAGCGCCGAGCTTGCGGCTCAATCCGCCAGCACTATAGGCAGGCCCGCCTGACGCAGCTACATCTCCAAAGAACCTGTCAACCTTGTGTCCCAGGAACGAACGCTCGCCCCGTACGGAGGCCACGAAGTCATCGACGTATGTCTTGTACCATCGATTGCCTCTTTGCTTGGAGACTAACTCCGCTCCATCCTGAAGTTGTTTGAGTGCTGGCTCCAACCACAGCTTGCGTCCCATGGCCCGCGTATACACATCCAAGGCTGCAACAGCGTCGGGGCGGAAGCCCGCTTTGCCGGTCCTGTCGAGGAGGTGGGCCACAAACACACTGGATTGTGGCGACAGATCACGCATCTCGGGTGGAACCGCCCCTTTGTTAAACAGCTTTCGGTCGAACATATGGTGGATGAAGCCTTCAAGGTACTTATCAGAGTTCGTCAGCCCCTGCTTTGCGGCTGCGAAGTCCAACACTTCACGTATATTTCTAACTGCCTGAAGTTGCTCCTCACTCAGCTCATCAGCTATCTTTGAAAATTCTTCTGAATCCTCAACTACATTCAGCGCCCAAAACAGTCGCTCAGATTCACCAGCATTGACCGTGTACTTGACCTCATCACTCTCCATGACTAGCGAGCGAATGCGGGGATGCTTGCTAGTGGTCAGCGCACCAGACCTCTCTAGCTCGTGGTGGAACAGATTGTTAAATCGGTCAATTTCTCCCTCCATACCTCTGATAGCATTACGCCACTTGCCCCAGGCTCCGGGATCCATTCCCTCTATCACGCGCTGTGGTTCTCGCAGAGGAAAGGCCAAGGCTTTCAGGAAGCCCGGTGTCTTGAAGCGCATGCTGTTCGGATAGAGAGCTTTCGCGAATATCTCTGGCGCACTTGCATACAGGTCCGCTAGCCGCTCTTTGAACGAGGGCTTAGGCAGAGCTGTGTCGTCGAACTTTAGTGGCAGTTCGAGATGGAGATTTTTGCGCTTGGTGTTCCACTCCTTGAGTGTGCGGTTGATCTGGCGCATGTCGATCAGGCCATCCGATGTGACGCCGGGTGCCATGGAACTGGAAGCATTGATACGTCCAGTGATGCTGGGGCTGCTTATGGTCACGTCGTCCACTTCCCCGCCATTAATCATTACGCGCAGGGCGTCACCGGCATCCTCGCCAGCATCAGCGCCGACTAGCCTGCCAGCCTGAGCGAATAGGTCGTCGTCGCCGTAGTCATGGATCGGGGGATATTCATCCTTCAGAGCCTGCACTCGTTGTGCCCGCAGCTCAGCAGCTAGTTCGTCCACAGTTCGCGTGCGAATCTGCTCGCCTCGAATGGTGATTACGTCTGGGATATTGTCCTCATCCATGTCCCGGATCTTCTTGCGGATCTTGTCCAGCTCTTTGTAGCGCACCTTGGCGTCCGGATTCATCTTGCTAGGTAGCCCTTCGGCTTTGACTAGCTCGTCAACCCGTGCCTGGAGTTCACCGATAATACGGTCTTTTCGGATCCCGCGAGTAGGGGAAAGGGGTACTAATTCTTCGTCAAGCATCGTGCGTTCGGTAAGCGGAATAGCTTCTGGCTTCCGGCGATGCACGCTGCCGTATGTGATTTGCTCGAATGCGCCGGGATCAGCTAGGTTTTCTTTGTGGGTCAAATTCTTGGCATGATTATACGCAGCCTGTTTGAGTCGTTGCATCGATTCGGGTGTCGGGTTCGCGTTATGCGCACGCAGCGTAGCCTCGATGTGTTCCGCCGAAGCCCTAATTGCCTCCTCTGCCTTGTCCAGGGTTTGGATGCGTTGCGCCACCCTAGCTTTCGCCGCTGCTTTCACAGAGGTTGGTAGCGCCTTCTGTGCTCCTTTGACTGCCAGGACGGGTGCATCTGCCGCTATGAATAGGGGGTCTACAAAGACTTCTCCACCAGCATACAAGGTAGACAAGGCACCCATAGCGATCTTGCCCGCTACGCCTTTATCATTCAACTGGCGATAAAACTCGTCCATCTTCAATGCACCGAGAGCCGCCTTGGTTCCATCCGGATCTTCAGCCAGGGGATTCGCCCCACCTGCCCAGGCGTCCACAACCTCATTGAACTCTTTGATACCAGAATTGAGGTACATTTCGTTGACTTGCTTGACACGCTCCATGTCGGGCATGTCATCGGCTCCTGACATCTTTCCCCATAGATATTCCATCGTAGTAAACCAGGGAGTCCTGGCGTACACTTCGCCCGTCTCCTCGTCCAGGATATATGGGTTGAAGATGTTGTCAACGAAGGCATCCTTCAGCCCTTCGCCTGCCAGCCAGTCGAACAATACTTGCTGAGAACGGATAAATGGATCCGCCAATCCGAAGCCGATGGCCAGGGCATCGCTACCCTTGTCCTTGACCGCAGCCAGAGCACGGGCTTGCTTGTCCGATATCTTTTGCTGGAGGTTTGTTTTGGCTTGGCGCAGTCCTGCGGCTGCTTCCATGCCCACATCCTTGGCCCAGCCAGCCGCCTTGAATATCTTGGCGTACCACGTATCGTCCTGGATGTCGGGCATCTCCACTTCTTGCGCAGCAGCCTGCGTATCACGGGCTAGCTGGAGGGCATTCAGATCCTCACTGTTCCACATGATAATATTATCGGCGGGCAGTTCGGGTTGCGGAGCAGTACCACTGCCGCCGAACATAAGCTCGGTGGCTTCCTTGTAGCTGATGCCTTGGCTGATTAGCCAGTCTCGCTGTTTCTGTGCAGCAGTCACACTGTCGGGCCGGGAGTAGTCTCCCATCTTATTCTCCTTGACCTTGCGCCTTGATGCGTTCGATCGCTGCGTCTACCATTGCCTTGAGTTCGTCAGGATTTACTTCGGATCCGCGTGTTGCACCGAGTGCACTAAGCACATCATCCCATACCGCCTGAAAAGCGGAATCGCCAGCATCCCCATACGTCTCTCGTAATGTAGCTCTAATTCGGGCTTGTTCTGTAAGTAAAGTCTGTGCACTAGCTCTCCGCTGGAGTTTTTTCTTCATGCCAACCACATCAGTTAAGGACTGATCAACGATATCTTTCCGTTTCTCCGGATCCATGAGACCACCTCCCTGGAACATGTCCAGTGTGGCCAGAGTCTGGAGCGTCGGCATGACAACACGTAGCAGATCCTCGTTGGTCAAATCCTCGCCGCCTTTGAATCCAGACTTACTTCGTAACCAGCCAGCCATATCGGTCGAACCAGTGGCCTGGATCCATGCTTCGATGGCGACGTACGTGTCTTCGGAGCGAAACTGCGCACCTTCGGGCGAGCGCAGCCACATGCTGAACTGGTCATAGGCTTCCAGGATACGTGCATTCATAGCATCGCTGATGGATCCAACGTCCGGTTCTTTGTATCTGCCGATCCAAAGTTTAACGATGTCCGGATGATACAGGCTCAACCCCTGTGTCTGCGCAGCCAGCAAAGCATTGCTGAGTGCGTTGATATCTATGTGCTCCGACATAGTGTCGAATAGTTGCCGCTGATTATCGGGCAATAGGAACGTCTCGATAGCGGCGTCTGGTAGGTCCAAGTCGAGCATGTCGCTCATCGCACGGGCCACCTCGCGCCGGGCTTCGGGCGTCTCCGCCTGCTCGAACATCAGGCTTAGGGTATCGATTATCGTCTTTTGTCCGTCCGACCGCGCCATCGCAGCGTACTTCGCAGCCGGAGAGACCGGGATCGGCAAGCCTGCCAGTGGTCCAAGTAACTGTGGATCGATGACGTTCTGCCCCTGTGGATCGAGGAACAAACCGGGCTGCGCTTGCAGTAGGGTAACCAATCGCTGCCGCTGTTTGTCCACCTCGCCCTGGAGCCGGTCAATGTGGTCGAGCCATTGCTGCTTTTCCGCCTGATGCGCCTCTTGCACTCCCTGCATCAGACCCTGAAGGATACCGCCACCTACCTGTGGTGCTCCGAATGCCGCTGCACCGAGGCCCACGCCGAGACTGGCTAGCCCGCCAGGCGACAGCAACCGCTCGAACGCCCCTTCCGGTGGCTGCTCGCGCATAGCTGCCTGTTCCTGGAGCATAGAGATCTGATCAGTAGCCGCTGCCAATGCCTCTAGCCGGGGATCCACACCGAGGTTGTCGGCCTGCTGTCCCGCCGTCGAGTCTGACTCGATCCCGAGATTGGACAGACGTGGATGGATTCCGAAAGGCATATCAACCTCCTCTTACAGTGTAGTTCCGTAGCCACGAGCAAGCGACGAAGCAGGACCGGCAAGTACGTCCCCTAGACCTGGCTGCACTTCGCTCGTCTGCTTCTGCTGCACCAACCGCTCTTGCAAGCGGGTCTGGAGAACGGGAGATGTAGCACCTAGCAACTGGTTCAGAAGCTGCTGGTTGGCGCTAAGTTGCATACCGGCACGCTGGAATGGCAGCGACAGGAGTTGCTCCGAGGTCTGCTGCTGCGTGCGGGCCGTGATGTCTGCTAACTGGCGTTGCAATTCCCGACCCATGACGGCTCGGTTTACTGCTTCAATAGAGCTGCCTTCGATGCCGCGCTCCAGAGCACCAGCCTCCACCTGCGAGGCCAGATCCGCGTACTGCTCACGAGCTGCACGCTCCGCGATCTCGCGGCTAGCCTGCACGGACTGCTCGATGAGGGCACGGTCTTCCGGGCTAGCCTCCAGCTTTCCGCGTGCGATTTGTCCTAGACCACCGATGTCCAGTTGACGCTGCGTTCCGATGCCAAGCACTTCCAAGGCGTCGAGAATACGCTGCTCCTGTGCACTGGTTCCAGGGATACTGACTTGGGTTTCAGTCTTGCTACTCATATTCGTTTGTACCCCACTGCATAACCTGTTCCGAATGAAACGCCGAGTGCCTGATAGATACGCAACATTTCTTTATTATCTTCGCGGACAAAGAAACGAATGTACTTTACGCCCGCTTCACGAAGTCGAGCCAGGAACCAGACTAGCAAGCGAGGCCCGAAGCCTAGATGCTGGTATTCCGGTAGGATCGACATGTAATCTCCGTAGCAATTCCGGCCCTGCACCATGGCCCAAACGCAGGCGATGATGCGGCCCTCGTGCTCAATGACTGCGATGTGTCCGTCTAGCTCGCTAGCATCCACAACGCCATGCTCTTTGACTGTGCAGATACACTCGGTGATCTGCGGCAAATCCTCCACTCTTGCCATGCGATACATCATATATTATCTGCCTTTGCCATTTTCAGCCATGAGCCGCGATAGACGGTGGTTGTACCGCCATAACTGGTGCCTTGTGCCCACTGGAATGCTACTGTTCCCGCAGTTGTGGCTGATGTGAATGCTAGTCCACTAATCTTTAGAAATCTGGTAGACCCGTAACCTGCTCCTTGTAATACAACCGATTGAGCCGAAGTATAAACCGTTCCGGCTCCATCATCCAAGTCATAACCATATAGAACGGTCGCTCCTGTTGGCCCGGAAAAACTGAACTTAAAGTCCGCAGCCGTGTGTGCATCCCAACGAATTAGTGCTTCAATACTATACTGTGCGCCTGCATCAACCTCTATTTGAAGATCACTGTCATCGGTTAATGTGGCATCAGAGTTGATTTCTTCTTTGGCTGTCTTGGAAGCAGTATATACATTACTACTACCACTAGCACCACCCGCAACAGGTTGCCATTCCGTGGCTGTGGCATTCCAGGTTGGCACATCACCTGAGCTGGCTCCGCTACCGCCGATATGTGCAATATCAAGAGCCGAACCATCTACCTTAAATCCGCTGACCGCATTTACAAAATCTGTAACTCGCAGATCGCAAGCCATTGTGAACGAGCCTGCCGAGCCATCCCAGGAGATGACGCCAGTATCATCTGGATCCACAAATTCCATCTGGACTGTGCTATCGCTACTCTCTATTATCAGTGCTGTGTTGGCTGACGTACTATTTATCGTGACGGCTCCGCTGCCGACATCTAAGTCTCCAGTAATCGAGACATTGCCGGTAATGGTGGCTCCGGTTGCTGTGAGCTTTCCAGTTAGGTACAGCTCATCATTCATCTCGAAGCGATTATCGCCATTATCCCATTTAAAGTATCGGCCACTATTCGAGCCACCTTCTCGGAAGTAAATAAACTGATCAGCGTCAGATCCGCCTTTATTCAGATATATAGCCCACGTGCCAACTTGCCAATGAGATGAATAAATAGTACCGCAATCATCAAAGTTTGCTGCTTGTGCTGAGCTACTAAGGAATTGCCATTCTGGTCCCAAATAAAAACTATAATAAGATAGGGTAGCACTGCCGCTATTGAAGATAATATTAGAATTGCTGCCGCCTGCATCGGCATTGACGTGTACGTCGCCGTCTGCGATTACGTCCGCACCCGCAATAACACTAGCAGATGCAGTAAGCGTGCCGGTAACAGTTACACTATCATTTATTTGGAATTCATTATTTGTATTGTGCCAACGAATATATCGTCCAGTGTCTGAACCGCCTTCATGAAAATATATACTTTGCTGTGTATCTGGGCCACCATATTTTATACTAATACTGGTACCACCAAATTGGGCAGGTCCATAAAACCAAATCGTACCATTCAGGTCAATAGTTGCACGTGTGGTACCAGCACCATAGAATATAAACTTATTATCCCCGACTACATTATCTAGCGAGAACCGCATATTGGAGTCACCAAAGCCACTCCCAACCGGATCAACATGCGAGATAACTGCGGTTTCTGTTTCGCACCATATTTGCACGCCATCATTTGTAGCTCCATTCAATGATATGCAAACTGGTTGATTACCGCCATCTGTGTCTACAGTAAGCGTTCCATCTATATCAACATCCCCGGTAACAGAAACATTACCAGTTATAGTAGCACCAGTTGACGTAAGTTTACCGGACAAATATAACTCATCGTTCATTTCAAAACGATTATCGCCATTGTCCCACTTGAAGTATCTACCAGTATTTGATCCTCCTTCTCGAAAGTAAATGAACTGATCTGCATCCGCGCCGCCCATATTAAGACTTAAATAGTATTGACCAACATACCAGTAGCTAGAATAAATTGACGCGCAATCATCGAAATTAGCACTTTGTGCTGTTCCGAGAAATTGCCATTCTGGACCTAAATAAAAACTATAAAAACTTAATGTTGCATTTCCACTATTAAATACTATTTGGGAATAAGTAGCTGTACCATCATTATCTACATAAACTTTTTGATTGGCTTTTAAATCGGTACACGTAACAGTCCCAGCAAACGTCGGCGCATCGACAACTGCAATTGACACATTTGTCCCTTGCGTTGCTGATATCGTAATATTGGTGCTGGCAGTAACATCGTTAACCACAGTAGCTGGTACCCATGCACTACCACTCCACTCTGCAACCTGGCCAGTAACGGCACTGCTTTGCTGTAGTGCGGTAAGCGGGTGGTCCGGATCCGCCAGCCCGGCCAGGTTTCCGTGGTCCCCCGGCGGGGAGGCAGGAGACAGGGACTGGAATCGCCAGTCCACATAATCATCACCAGCCGCAGTTGGGCGGATACGTGCCTTTGGCGTATTAGCGTATGCGCCAGTCTGAAAGATAACGCTGCCAAGAGGGTGAAACTCGGCAACAGGTAAACCAGTAGTAACAAGATTATTTAATTCTTCTGCCGCTCCATCTTGTGCGTTTGCGATACCGGTATAAGTTTCCTGTCCCTGGATTGCGATGTACTGATTCTCACTACTCGTGCCGTTTGTGCGGATAATGTGCGCCAATACGTAACGGTTAGCGGAAACTTCCGCCTGTACCCAGGAAGCACCATCATAATAGTTATATGCTAGATATCCGCTGCCACCCGAGAAGTTTTTGACCGGCCAATCACGTGCCGTATCTTTGCGCCATTTAGTTCCAGTACCTGACAGGTAAAAGACCGGGATGTTAGCCGGATTGGATTTGCCCACTGCACTGAGATAAAGATCCTCATCGGCTATAGTGCCAGATGCTACGCTCATGCTGGCATGAGTACTGGCAGAACCATCACCATCTGTTACAATATCGCCAAGTGCATGTCCACCAACGTAAATCGTGCCACGCTCCAAGTGCATCCATCGGTGCGTAGCGCCGTCCATGGTGATGCCGTGTCGCTCGTCTCCAAGTCCCAGGGTTTGATTATTGGTAGCGTCCCAATATGAGATAGCTACCAATGCCGTCTGCCCGATTAATGTATCAGAATCAAAAACCGTCGTAACAGACAGAACTCCACCATCGTAATAGAAAATCTTCAGTCCTTCAGTATCTGAAAATGTTATGCTTTCGGTGGAGCTAACTGTTTTCAGCACACCCTGATCATAGTATTGGAAACTAGTGCCGGTTGGTTCTATCGAAAAAGTCCGGTTATTGGTTATAGAAATAGATGAATCGGTGGTATTTAGAAAGCCCGTTGGCTCATTGGTATGTGTATGGTATGAATCACTGATAGCTACGGTACCCGTCGTGCCGGATACATTGATGCCGCTACCTGCCGTCACGCTGTTGACAAAGGTAGGTTTGCCTGTAACCTCAGACCAAGTATGCGTGTGCGTTTCGGGCGGGAATGTGCTGGGCTTATCCTCGATATCACCCCAAGTAACTAGCACCACGCCCGACGCACTTAGCGTAGCTGGAGTCCATTTGCTCCCATCCCACGCCATCGCTTGCCCTGTTGTCGCACCATCTTGCGGCAGATCAGCCAGGCTATTCCAGTTTAAAATGTGATTGAATTGGAGATCGAAGTCATCAGTACATTCGAATCTACCACGTATCACACGACTCATCAAGCAATCCTTATGGCCTGAGCACAACCAATTGTATACGTACCGCCACCCGTTACGATAGAGAATGTCACGGCTGCTGTGCAATCTGCTCCTAGTGCCACTGTTGGCGTACCGGAAGACACAGCGGCTGGACCGATGAGCTTAGCTGACGCATAGTTTGCTGTAGCGTTAGCCGTAGTGACAGTCATTCGCACATCAAAGTCGAACGATTCTCCGGTGTCTCCATCAGCTTCTGTCAGCAGAGTAGTACCAGCAAGCCGTAGTGCTATACTTTCTCCGGATCCCGTCGTACAGTAGATGGTACCCCTGAATTGCACACAGTCACCTTTATCGGCCAGCTCATTTGCTGGAACAGTTAGGCTGAGAATCGTGCCGGTCGCACCAGCAGTATACGCAGCGGTTTCGATTACCTGTGGCACACCGAGAGTTGTCCCGGTTCCCGCTAGGATATCCTTAGATCCCAGGTTTATATCACTATTTAGCGTGAAGCCATCGTGCTTATTGCCCGCCATTACGTATCTCCCATATTGTGTCCGCGCTCACCGACATTGGAAATTGTGTAGTTAGAGCTGCTATTGTTATAGCCTACATTTCCAACCAGACAGCCGCGTGTTTGGTTAATGCTATAACCTGTCACCCCGCCATATACAGTATTGCCGGTAACTGCAATATCATTACCCCATACGGTCATACCAATAGATGATGCGTTTGTGACATTAGCTACAGTATTACCACTAACTGTTCCATAATTGCAATTTGTTCCTACAAATATACCGCCATTATTGCCAGCACATGGACCTTCTACTGTATTTCCTACAACTGCGAAGTAATCGCAGTCAAGCACTGTGATTCCGTATCCACCAGGTAGATATACGGAATTACCAATCAGTTTGATATTTTGGAATGAATCAAAATACAGAGCATCGCCACTATCGGAATCTGAGCGTACCGTATTTCCCATGATTGTAATATTAGTACGTGTAGCTCCCGACGCTGCTCCATTTGAGAGATAGATCGCATTAGACGCATTATTCAGAAATGTACAGTGCGAGATAGTTGCATCAGCGAACGGTCGCGCAGCCGTAGCATCGCTATAATAAATAGTTGATTCAGTATGCGTATCGAAATTACAGCCAATAATTTGTAGGTATTGAATACCATCCAACAAGATTGCCTTGGCACCCGCTGGAAATTCACAACCAATCACCTTCACATTAGTACACGTCGAATCGCCGCTGCCGTTAAAATACAGTGCAGCGTGCGACGCCCCAGCACCTTTTGCCGTTATATTACGTATAATAATGTTATCGCTTGGTGCGAATTGTATTCCGTGTGCCGTCTCAGAATCGACATCCAATGTCAAATCAGCAATCATAATGTTGTCGCTGCTACTGGCAAAGCTGATGCCATAGTCGGTTGCACTCGACACCTGAAGCACTGAGTCCGGTCCTCCGCCGTAGATCATCACGTTTCCAGTAGTGAAATCGTGATCTGCTATCGTGATCGTGGTACCGGTCGGGATATAGATGATCCCGCCTCCAGCCGTGTTGATTGCTGATACTGCCTGCGTAAATGTAAAGCTGGTGGTCACAATGTAGATGCTGAACAGACTGGACACCCCGACAATACTATTGCCATTCATGTCCAGGTTACCCTGTGCCACGAGTGGCCAGGAGATATCTGCCGATACGACATTACCGCTGAATTTGGTGGACAGCGCATCCGACCAATTATTCAACTTTTGATAAGTCAGAATTTCTTTGTTAGAAAATGTTGGCGATCCAGTCAGCGCCATGTTATCCCTCCTGCTCGAAGCCGTCAGCTTCAAAGTGAAGTTCGTAACCCTGCATCACGAAGTCTTCGGGGTCACTAGTACTCCCACCTGTGATCTTCAGGTAAATCCAGCGGCCACGAGCATCCAATGGAATTTCTATGATTGCAGCCATCTGTTCGGATTCCAATGTTCCGTCTTGCAGCGTATCCAGGCGAAACGCATTGTCCGCCACTTCACTGGTCGAACTGAGCACTGGTAACTTATATACATTCTGGTTTATATTTAATCTTTTCTGCTCCGCATCCGAATCAGTGTACCAATACACGTCGAACAACCAATCCCCTTTGGGAATAATATAAAGCAGTAGACGCTTCCATGTTTTCATTTCCGGGACAAGTCGCGCATCTAGTGAGCGTCCATCAAATAATGGAGTTTCCATTGTCCACACATAAGACGTACCAAAGTCCGATTTGATGGCATAGTCAACATAGCCGACTAACCCACCCGACGTGCCAACCATTACTACCTGCTGAATTGGACTCTCCACGTCGATCGCCCGGCATGCAGTTGCAGCAATGTCCCATGGTCCTTGCCAGTTCTGTGTGTTCACATTGTAGACATAGATGGCCGAGCTGTCGCCTTCGCCATCTCGCTCTGGAATAGACAGGTAAACTAGTCCGTTAGGGTTATCGTATGTCATCTGCACACGACCGATAAGATCTTTCTCGATGGCCGCATTCACGTTCGGGGAATTCGTCCATAGATCTTGGACTGCTCCGCTGGGCAGCGTTGTTTGGATGTCACCGTATTGTTCGCTAACCGATAAATTCGCGACTCCCTGTACGCCACACATCCACAGCACATTCCCGAACTGCGTCATGGCATCCGGCCCGCCCGGCCCCACATCCGGGCTAATGTTTCGCAATGCAAAGCTGGCCGGGCTAGCACCCGTGATACGCCAAGTTCCCTTGTTAGTACCGACGATCAAATCGCCGTAATAGTCGCCCCATATACCTGTAACTTCCAGGCCACGAAAGCTGGGAATCTCGATATATCCTGCCTCAGTAACTTCGCTATAGGTTTCTTCGTCATCATCGTCTTCCGGCGAGAACCACACGTTAGACTGGCGACTGGCTGAGAAGTAAATACGTCTGGGATGGCGACGATCCCCGGCAGTCCACAAGCGGGAACGATGTTCTTTTCCGAATCGACATTTAGGCATGTCAGTTAATTCGGTAATGGTACTGCCATCCCATTCGTAAGCAACAGCATCAGTACTGTTAATATCGTAATCAAAGATAATAATCTTGCCACGATACGATGCGAACCGTGCACGTCCGAAGTTTACCTGTAGCAATGGAAACCACCATTGTCGCATGCCTCTATCCGTGTAGACATACTCGCCTGCTGCCACGAGGATATACCGCTTAGTAACACCAGACTCTAAAATCTCGGCAAAATCTATAATATCATGTACTCGCGCATCTGCAAAGCCGCTGGAACCAGCATCCGTATAGATTATACTGCTCAGATGGAGCGAATACTGCGAGATTGAATCATTAGTATTCAACTTGAATTCCATCAAGTTACCCGTATCGAAGCTAGCATCATAGCTAGCCGTGGCCGTTAGTGCCGTAGCATCATCTATCGATATAGATAACGTATCGTCTGTCGCATCGAAGGAGATCTCCAGCATATGCCAGGCCCCATCAGTGGCTCCAGTGCTAGACGCTATCAGTGTCCAGGCTGTGGCTCCGCTTTGGTAGAACACTCCATCCTCGCCAAATGCTAGTCGCCTGATGGAGTTCGCACCTGCCGTAATGGTCAGTGTCACGTAGCCCATTGGCTCTGCAACGGCGGGAGTTCCGTCTGCTAATCCCTGGAATTTGATATATGTACGCACCGCCCACTCATCTGAGTCAGGCGTAGTCTCACTGCCATGCACGTTTCGATAGTAGAGCCAGTCGCCTGTCCCACTAGACGTAGGCCGCATGTCTGCCTGCACGAAGCCATCCTGCTCTGTGAACGTCATACGTCCAGCCGAGTCATCGACTTCCGTCCACTGATCGCGAGTTAGAAAGTCCTCCCAAAATGCTAGTTTATCTGTCTCGGAATTAACTAAGCTGCGGATCTTGTGGCCCCATTGCTTAATGCCGGGGCGCACGTGCACCATGCCATCATACTCTGATGAGATGTTCTCCATCTTCCAGAGCTGATTCTCGGCAATTGAACTTTGCTGCCCGGCTGTGACCAGACCGCCGCGAAACGGCATGTTTCTAATCACTAGCTGCCGTCTCTTAACACCCATTAAAAGAACCCCACTTTATCCGAGCGATCGAAATAGTCGCCCCAATCTATCTTGCGCGTGCCTCGCAACCACTTCATGCGCTCAAGCTGGCGATGTTCTCCGCTGGGCGAGAGCCGCATCCTGGCCTCCGTCAGTTCTGGCTGTCCACGCTGCTTGTTAAACTCCATTACGAAGTCACGCAACAGTAGATCCATCTTCTCCGCATTCTCGTAGTCTCGATTCGCCAGATACAGGACAGCCTCGATAATCATACCAATATGCGTATGTGGATACAGAATCCGGTCATTATCATACAGGATCTCGGGATGGATTTTCTGGTACGTATAAGTATACATGTACTGGTTATCCGGCCACGGATCAAAATGAATCATCCGGCTATTACCATCTGGAGCTAGTCCCCATACTGTGAAGATCTCAGGCTCACCGATAAGAATTGAGTTGCCACGATCTCGGCGTACTTGGAGAAACTTTTCCGGATCTACGTACTTGATTCCATATGGAGAAAAGAAGCTACTCCATTTGCCATTAGGACGAGCAAAATCAGTAGGCAGCGCATATCTGTCTTGCACGATCTGGTACGTCTGTTCATCAGTTAGACCCGCATCATCGTCGCCTAGCCAGATCCGGTTAAGATCGACAGTGCGAGTCGTAACTACTTTCTTGATCCGGTATACCGTATTGTGGCTACCGATCTGGATAGCACGTTCCTTGTAACTGACATCGAAACCAATGGTGCTATCCATGTTAATAATGGTATCATCTCCATTAGCCGTAAAGAACTTGGCGCTGCCAGTCTCTGCGGGAGTGACGATCAAGTCGCCTTCCTCCCGGAGTAACGGCCAATCTGCGCCAGCATCTAGCGAGCGCAGTACGCGATTCAGCAAATTGATTAGCTTGCGCTGTTCAGACGTGGGATCACTAGACCCCTCCAGCGTCTCGATCTGTGGCCAGCCAAGACGATCATTAACTTCATTGAGGAGTTCCAGTCCAGTAATCATATTAAGACCTCGGGCTAGCAGACATTTGCATCACGGCTGAGCCGGTCGTGGTTGTCACGCTAGACACTAGCATGCTGATATACAAACCGAAGGGGCATTGCACGCCGTCAATCCCAAGACTAGCATCGAATGGCAATA
>LJTR01000309.1 GCA_001303465.1 Phycisphaerae bacterium SG8_4 | reverse complement strand
GTCGGCCCAGCCGCTCGTATTGTTCACCAGTCTCGTCGGGTCAAGCTGCTTGATCAAGTCCACGATTCTCGGCGTGTCCCATTGTCCCCAGCCTTCGTTGTAGGGGACCCACATGATGATGCTCGGGTGATTGTAGAAGGTGGTAATCATCGCCTTCAATTCCGCCTCGAACTGGGCTGCCGATTCCGGCGTGCGCTGGATGTCAGGCTGGTTGCCACGTATGTACTTGTCGCCGCTTGGCATATCCTGCCAAACCAGCAGGCCGAGCTTGTCGCACCAGTGGTACAGCCGGTCCGGCTCGATCTTGACGTGCTTGCGAAGCATATTGCAGCCCAGCTTTCTCAGAACCTGGATGTCGTAGCGCAACGCCTTGTCACTCGGCGCCGTGTACAAACCATCGGGCCACCAGCCCTGGTCAAGCGGACCGAACTGAAACAGCGGCTCGTTGTTCAGGAACAGGCGGTTGATCCCCGAGTCGTCCTTCCTGACCTCGATCTTGCGCATTCCACAATAGCTTGTCACTTCATCTATCTTCTCGGCGCTGAGCGAACTTCCGTCCTTTCTTGTGTGCAGTGCGATTCTCAGATCATACAGATAAGGATAATCAGGGGACCACAGTCTTGTTTCTACTGAACCCGGCAACCCAACATTGAATTTCTTCGCCGGCGAATCCCACCTGCCCGATACTTCTCTGCGCCCATCTGCGTCGGCAGGAAGTATCACCTCTCCGTGCACAACGTGTTCGTCGAGCGAGCCGGCAATGTCAACGCTCAGCGAAATGCGATTTCCATCGACATCGGGCTCTATCTTGATTGAGCGGATGTAGGCCTCGGGCACCGGTTCGAGCCACACGGTCTGCCAGATGCCCGTTACCGCTGTATACCAGATTCCTCGCGGTCTGCTTACCTGCTTGCCTCTCGGCTGGTAGCCCGCATCCGTCGGGTCCCAGACACTCAGCACGATGTCGTTCGGCACGGCGCCTTTCAGAACATCGGTGACGTCGAATGTGAACGGATCGTACCCCCCGCGATGGGTGCCGACCTGCGTGCCATTGACCCAGACTGTCGTGTCCCAGTCAACGGCGCCAAAATGCAGCAATACTCTGCGGCCTTTCCATTTGCCCGGAGTCTCGAATGTGCGGCGGTACCACAGGCGGTTCTCCTGGCCGACCGGTTTCATCACACCCGACAGAGCCGACTCGACGGGAAAGGGCACGAGAATCTGCCCGTCGAATTTGATCGGCCGTCTCTGCTCCTTGGGCCTGATGGCGTATTCCCACAGACCGTTGAGGTTCAGCCAGTCCTTGCGAACCATCTGCGGACGCGGATATTCACGGTGGACATTGTCCGGCGAGACCTGTTTGCCCCACCGGGTCATGAGAGGGCCTTTGGCCGGCTGCCAATCCGCGTCTGCAAAGGGGCAAAGGTACAGAGCGGTAAACACGACGATTGAGAGAAACATCGTGCTTTGAGAAGACCGGTTTTCAGTGCTGTCAGGCGCCATTTTGTATCTCCCTTCCAATAGCTGTAATTTGGCCTGCAGTTGACTGTCGGCAACCCGGCTGCGGCCGCGAAAGACTGAAAGTCTATCGTACAACCTTCGGCCAATGTAGAAAATCCTCGGTTAGATTACAGGCGATCTGTGGGTTTTGCAACGAAATTTGGCCGGATATCACGGGCTTGTCGGCGACACCGAGAGAGCTTGGGAGTCTTACACCGATCGCAAGTCTCCGAGACACCCACAGCCCAGCGGGCTACTTACAAGAGCAGCGTCTCAGTCTGTCACTTCCACCTGCGAGAGGCCCTCGATCAGCATGTTGTAGACCTTTATTGCCTCGCCGTTGTACATTCGAATGCATCCTCGCGAACCGGCGGTGCCGATCTGGTCGGGCTCTTTTGTACCGTGAATGCCGAAGCCCTCCCGGTCCTTGGCCTCTCCACTGAGACCGTCCAGCGCCATCCATCTCGAACCGAGGGGATAATCCGGATCTTCCGGCTGATAGAGCCTTCCCGTGTCCGGATCGCGCCAGGAAGTCGCGTAGGCCTTTCCACCCGGACGCAGGCGCCAGATACCCGTCGGAGTCGGCGTGTCTGACCTGCCCAGACCGACCTTATAGCTGCAGACATAGGTGTTCTGCAGATATATATCCATCGTGAACGTCGAGCGGTATACCTTGGCGTGGAACGGGCCGTTGACGACTTTGTACGACCGCCCCGACTGCAGGGCCCGGGGATTGGTGATCTTGTTGATGTCAATGAGAATCTCGTACGGGACCTTGTGCTCTTTGCCAATTGACTCCAGTATGTCGCCTGGCTTGACCTTGTAGCTCTCACAGAGTGGATCGTTGGGCAGAATGGTTCTGCTAAACAGCCACAGGTTAGACAGCTCGGAAAGCTGGGCCTTGACGTACTCGCGCTGCTTGGGGCCCATAGGCATTCTCATCGCCTGGTTCAAACTGTCGCGTGCTTCTACAATCCCACCGGTTCCCTGGCCGATCAGCCCGGCGGCTTTGGCAATTAGCACGTCAGCTTCCGGGTTGGCCTGAATAGCCTCGATCGATCCGGCTTCGGCAGTAACTTCCCAAGTAGTCGATTCGCTTTCGGCAGTGACTTCCGGCGTATTGGGCTCCGGCGCCGCGGTCTCTGGCTCCGGCATGGTAACCCCTTCCAGCTGCGCAATTATCGCCGATTCGTTCGGCTCCGGCAGTTCAAAAGCTGTCGCCTCGTTCACATCGGGCACCTCGCGCACTTCGGCCACCGTGACATTGGAATCGGCTGGAGGGCTACCGGCGACAGGCTTGTCTTCATCGTCGGCATCTGCGCCGAACGGACCATACATGAATGCAATTACCAAAACAACAATGAGCAGCGCCAAAACTGTGTATGTCCGGTTCCGGGCCCTTCGTCTGGCCTGGGGGCCATAAGGATGACGAGCCATCTTATTCTCCTTTCCGGTGGTCAAAATGGGTTACTTGCTCGTCAGTGACGAGCATGTCTACCGGCACGTCGTAATCTTCGGTCGGTATTGAATCAAGAAACTGCTCAGCGAAGCCGAAGCCGCACTTGTGAGCCCTTAGTTCGGGATTAGCAAAAAACCTATCGTAGTAAGCGCCGCCCCGGCCCAGCCGATTACCCTCTCGGTCGATTCCCAGGAAAGGGGTAACAACCAGATCGATCTCACCAAATGGCACCGGCACACCTGATATGGGGGTGCGAAGCCCGGAAGCAGAGGTGGAAAGACCGGTTTCCAGCGAGTTTATCTGTACCGCTATCATATGCCTCTGCTGCCATGATATCTTCGGAACTGCGACTACCTTGCCGAGCTGCCAGGCATGAAGTACGGCCTCTGAGGTATCCACTTCATGCGGCAGCGACACGAACATCATGACCGTCGAAGCCTCTTGGAAATGTGCCGTCGCCACCAGGTGATTGCATGCCTTTCGGCTCTTCTCATCCCTGAGCTCGGGACTCATCGCAAGCAGGCAGTCCAGTAACTTGCGGCGCAGCTGAGCCTTGTCCATCTTTTCGATCATCCTTAATCTACGGAACCGTTTTCAACGGGTTTGCTATTTTGTATCAAAGTCTGAAGCTTTTGTAAATAGCGCTGAATATCTTTTTCGTGACCGCTGCCTTTCGGCACGTAATACTTCTTCTTCGCGCCCGCCGGGAGATATTCCTGTGGCACGAAGCCATTGACAAAATTGTGCGGGTATTTGTAGTCGGCTCCGAAACCGGCCTTTTTCGCAGCAGCGTAGTGACTGTCCTTCAAATGTTTCGGCACACGTTGAGTCGGCTGCTGCTTAACATCCGACATCGCCTGCCAGATCGCAGAGGCCGAGGCGTTTGACTTGGGCGCACAGGCAACATACAAAGCCGCCTGCGCCAGCGCCAACTGAGCTTCGGGCAGACCGACAAATTCGGATATCTGAACGGCCGCTGCCGCCAGTACCGTTGCCATCGGGTCGGCGTTGCCTACGTCCTCGGCCGCACAAACGGCAATCCGCCTGGCAACAAAACGAGTATCCTCCCCGCCCGCCAGCATCCGCGCGAGCCAGTACACAGTCGCATCCGGATCTGAACCCCGCATGCTTTTCTGCAAAGCGCTCGCCAGGTCATAGTGCGTATCACCCGTGCCGTCGTAATCAATTGTCTTTTGTTGTATCGACTCCTTCGCAATTTCAAGATTAAATTTTGTTACACTATTGTCCCGCTCTAAATCGGCTTCTCGCTCAGGCGCTCGGGCAGCCTGCGAGAGCACTCCGATCTCAAGGGCTGTCAATGCCTTTCTGGCATCTCCATCACTCATCAAGGCCAGGTACTCAAGTGACATGGCGTCTGCTTCGACGTTGAACTTGCCGAGTCCCCGTTCGGGATCGTCGAGTGCAGTCCGGAGCAACTTCAGGATCTCCGCCTGGCTCAGCGGCTCGAAACGAAACACCGTACTTCGGGAAATCAAGGGCGAATTAACAGAAAAGAACGGGTTTTCAGTAGTGGCGCCTATGAGAATCAAGACACCCGCTTCGACGTCGTCCAGCAGGACATCCTGCTGAGCACGGTTGAAACGATGGATCTCGTCGATGAAAAGCACGGTCCTGGTTGCGCTGCTGGCAAGCCTGTCGCGGGCGTCGGCTATTACCTGGCGAATGTCCTTGACGGTGGCCGCCGGGGCGCTGAGACTGTAAAACATTGCCCTGGTGCGGTTTGCAATCACCTGTGCAAGTGATGTCTTGCCCACGCCGGGAGGACCGTAAAATATGAGACTGCTGAGCCTGTCTGCCTCGAGCATTCTCGTCAGCAGCCTGTCGGGCCCTAGAAAGTGTCTTTGTCCGATAAACTCATCGATCCTTCTCGGCCTCATCCGGGCCGCCAGCGGTGTTGCCGCGGTCATGTTGGCCCTCTCAGAGCTACCAAACAGTGTGTTATCGGCCTTTTTGTCCATCAGCAGCATTATACCTCGAACCGGTGAGGCAGTCGAAAACTAACTTGAGCCCACCCCCGCAGGCGGCTCGTTGATCGTCATTTTCAGTATTGAAAATGGAAAAAATTTTCGGAAAAATCGTAATTTACTTGATTTGCCGTTGATTTGCACGAACATGAAATATAGACTTTGTGCCCGGAAGGCGTTCTATGGGGTTTTGTATATATGCGTTTGGAAGTGATCGGATCTAATTATTGTCACACACTCTCTGTTGCGGTAAAGGAAGTCTGGCGAAGGAATTTGTTTGGCAAGGTTTAAGGAAAGGAGCAACTTATGGTACGAAGAAGAATGTTGTTGAGTGTGATGGTGGTGGGAATGTTCAGTGCGGCCGCTTTTGCATTGGCCCCGATGGGCCCCCCGATGGCAGGGCTGCCGGAGGGCCAGTACGCCGGCATGGGTGGATATGCCTATAGCGACCAGAACCTTGAGATATCTGGTCCAACCGCAGGGTCCGCCGGTGAGCCATATATAAGTGACATTCAGAGCGACATGTGGTACGGGGGAGCAGCTTATGGTGTCACAGATGGCTGGAACATCTACGGAGCCCTCGGCATTGCAGACGCTGAATGGGATGGTGACGGCTCATTCGTCGACTTTGGCGGGGACAGCGGGTTCGCCTTTGCTGTTGGCGTCAAGAAGACCATCTTCACGGATCCGGATAGCGAGACCGTATGGGGAACCGTCTTCCAGTTTGCCCAGGCCCGCCGCATCGAGGATAAGTTCACACCGACCGGTGCCCTCGACACGTGGGGAAATGGACACATCTCGGTAGGCGCGGCGGCCGGCCAGAATACAGCGGAACTCGATTTGTATTCGATTCAGCTTGCAGCCGGTCCGACAGTTCCTGTCTGTGAAGGCGTGTGTGTGTATGGAGGCCCCTTCCTGAATTTCGTAGAGGGTGACTTGGAAGTCAAAATGCCAAGCACAGGCGGTCGATCCACCTACGAACTCGAGCAGCATCTGGAAATTGGCGCCTATGTCGGCGCTCAGATGGAACTCGGTGATCCGAACATACGAGTGGGCGCCGAATTCTTGTGGACAGGTGAAGCCTGGGGTTTCGGGATCGGTGCGACCATCCTGGTCCCATAACGCGCTGACATCCTTTGGGTTGAGTGTCTAAGAAGGTCAGATATTTGTAATGGGCTGCGCGCTTTGTGCTCGCAGC
>LJTR01000308.1 GCA_001303465.1 Phycisphaerae bacterium SG8_4 | reverse complement strand
TGAACATAGTGACGTGTAAAGAGCCTGCCCTCACGGGCAAGCCGGTCTATGTTCGGGCTTATCATGTCCTTGTGCCCGAAACAGCCGAGCTGCGGCCGCAGGTCGTCAACGCATATCAGAAGGACGTTATAGCGCTTGCTGTCGTTTCTCGCTTCAGTTGTCATGCCGCCCGGCAAGGTCGCGGCGGCGCATGCGCCCAACGATCTCAAGAAATCGCGCCGGGTTATGTCGAACGTACCCAAATCTTCTCTCCTGCTGGCGATCAGGTTGCTCCGGTTACGCCTGTTTCTCAACCTTTCCCGGCGGCCGAGAGTTCGCCTTCAGCTCGGCATCAAATCCTTCCATTGTGCGCGTCAGTCGTTTGACAATGTCAGAAGTCACTGAACCTCATTCCTTCGGCAGCCATACGATCCAGATTGGGCGTCTCTATGTTGGGCGATCCGAAACAGCCGACGTCCTGGTAACCCTGATCATCTGCGAAAATGATTACGAAATTGGGCCTTGCCCTTTCTGTTCGTCGATCAACTCTTGCATGCCCCGGCACAGCGAGAGAGGCCGTTGCAACACCGACTGCTCTTAGAAAATCGCGGCGGGTACAGTCGGATGTGCTCATATCATCTTCTCCTGGCGGCTGTCTTAGGCCAAGCTCGATCTGTATTCTATTGACCCGGCCCCGCAGTATCAACCGAATTCTGCCGTTCATCGAGATCTGTCATCCGTAACTGGAGAATCGTCCTGGTCTCCGGGATGACTTTGGCCTGTTCACTCATTCGAACGGGCCAGACCCAGATTATTCTCTCGGCGTCGGCGACAACGAGCACGCGGTTTCGTATTCGGCGCGGCAGTCGCTGGGCGGTCAGGAATTTCCCGACCTTCTTTTCCGACCTCAGACCGAGCGGAACGAAGCGGTCGCCCGGCCGCCTCGGACGAGCGATCAAAGGTAACCTGACCTTATCGAGGTCAAACTGCTCAACAAGCTGGATTCTCGATTCTCGATTCTCGATTCTCATCTTTCCTCTTCTACGAGCATCCCGTATCGAGCATCCGGCATCAAGTGTGGTCGCCTCTATCAGGCACCCGCCGAATCTCGTATGCCCCGGCACGTTCAAAGTGACAGGTTCATCGCTTTGCCTGTCAACACAGGGCCCGGCTTTTCCGGCCGGGTGATTCTGCGAAGGCCCAATAATCAAACCACCGTATTGGCGACAGACAACAAAACCACCCGGCAATTCCATCTTCCTCCCGGTGACATTCTGCTCGGCCAATTGCAATATGCCTTCATAATGCCGCCGGGTCAAATGCCTCTCACCGCAGCCGAGATTAGACAGACACCGACGAATCAGCTCGACCTTCACCGGCGGCGGTTCGCGCAGAAATGTCTTCAAATCCAGCGTTATCTCTGTGCCAATGTCACGGGCAAGCTCAGGCCACAATTGCTCTGCACGTGCGCAAAGACAAGCGTGGAATCTTCGGGCCGACTGAGCCAATTCGAACAGCTGCTCGACCACAGAACCGGCGCAGCAGCGCTGAAGTTCCGGAAGCAAACGATGCCGGATGTAGTTTCGCCTGTATGTACAGTCGGCGTTTGTGTGATCCCGGCGCCACTTCAGATTTCTCTCTCGCAGATATGCAACGATCTGCTCGCGCCCGACACAGAGCAAGGGCCTGACAAACTTGATCCCATCGGTGAAGACACGAGCAGGCCAAATACCTGCGAGCCCCCGAAAGCCGGTCCCGCGAGTCAGCCGTTGCAGAACGGTCTCAGCGTTGTCGTTCTTTTGATGTGCCGTGACAATCGCATCGCAATTGCAGGTCTTTGCTATGTCACTAAGAGCCCTGATCCGCAGCTCTCGAGCGGCCGTCTCTATCGACAGCTTGTTTCGGCGGCAGTAGCCGCGCACATCCAATCGTCTCGTTGTCACGGGCAGTTCGAGCTTCGCCGCCTGTCTGACAACAAACTCCTGGTCAAGATCCGCCTCACCGGCCCTCAATTGATGATTGATGTGAGCGCAATGAAGCTCGGCGGCGAAGACTTTCCTGGTTCTCAGTGCATGCATCGCCTGCAGAAGCGCCATCGAATCCGCCCCTCCGGAGACGGCCAGCAGGAGTTTCGCCGCAGAGCCGACAAGCTCATTGATCTGCAAAAAGTCGGCTATCTTCTTCTCGAATTCCGACGACATTCAATTGCACAAATGAAAACGGGCCTGATGCTCGACCAGGCCCGTGACTCAATTAGAAAGAACCTCCCCGTCGCTGTCAGAGTTCGCCCTCGTCGAGTTTCTGAATATCTGTTATCCGAGTTTCGGCAAATTCTTTCCACTGCCTGTACTTATCGAACCTCGCCTCGATCCTGATGGCCTCCTGGTAGAGCTCGAGCGCCTCGGCGTAGCGGTGCAGTTGCTTATCCAGGATGCGCGCAGCTCTGAACCTCGCGGGATGAATCGTCTCGGGATCCCATTTGTAGGCGCTCTGATAATAATCGAGCGCCACTACGTAATCCTTGAATTCCTCCATGATCACGCCGGCCTTGTATGCCGCGTCGTCAATCTTGTCGCTGGTAGGATGTTCCTTTATCAACCGGTTGTAACTCTGCAGAGCCAGACGCAGCTTGTTCTCGTTTCTTGGCAGTCCGGGAATGAGTACGGCACTCTTCTCAAAGGCAAGACCATCGTAGTAGAGGTCGTCGGCCGCAGCGACTGGAGTAGTAGCTTTGAGTCTATCAGAGGTCAGGACCGGCTCCATGATGTAGTTATACTTGGTCATGAGCTGGAACTCCCGCAGTTCTTTTTGGGCCCGCTCAAGCTTCATATTGTTGCCCGTCCTGTTGTAATATCCGATCAGCATCTCGAGGCTCTTCCTATAGGCCTCTCGATTGATCGCCATCTCCTCGACAATGTCGGCCTCGCTCGTGCCGGCGGGAGGAGCTACGTTGAGCGGTCTGGTGTCGTCCGTTGGCACAAGACGGGCTCTCTCAGGGCCGGGCTCCTGGCACCCGACCAACACATTCAACATGGCTACCAGTACTATTGTGCAGACTACCTTTGCCATAATCGGCCTCCTTTCACTCTCAAATCTAGACACAAATCCTAAGAATCACTAACTGGTAATCAATTATCACGTTAATGGCTGCTCGTCAAGAACAAACAAGAAAAAAATATTGCGGGCACAGACTGCTCGGCGCAGTAGCACTTATAGTCGCGATTTCCCGTCGGCGCCCCGGCGCGAATTGATGCAGGCAGCACTTTGCTCCTGACGTTGCTGCCGGCGTTGCTGGCGCGGCATTTCTTCGGCCGGAAGCTGTTTTTGCAGGTAAAATGCGGGAAAGACCCACAAAAACTGTTGACTTGAAGGATCGGGCCAGGTATAATAATAGGGTCTGTAAAGTCCGGCGGCATGATAGCGAGGAGGTCATCGAAATGGTCGTCGCTCAAGGGTGTGTCTGCACCTGAGCCGAAAATGCCGCACCAGTTCACTTTGTGAAGATAGGATTATGACTGTTAATCGACTCATCTCGACTTTTTTTATAGCCTGTTGCACTCTATTGCTGCACGCCGGCTGTGAAGAGGAGACTGCGACGCCACAAAGGCTGGATCCCAGGTGGTTTCAGCAGTTCCAAGTCCCGGCCCAAGAGCCACCGACGCAGCCGACAGTCGCACGCAACATCAATCGGCCGTCGCCAAGAATCACTTTCGATAAGGTCGTTCACGATTTTGGCAACGTAGGGCCGTTGACGGATAGTCTCTGCGAGTTCAGATTCACCAACACCGGAGACGGCACGTTGAAAATTGGCCTCATCGAAAAGACGTGCGGGTGTACGCCGTTCTCGTTGGCCAAGACCGAATACATGCCCGGTGAGAGCGGATCGCTGAAGGTCAAATACTACTCAGACACCCAACTTGGCTTGATGACAAAGAACCTCACCATAAGCAGCAACGATCCGGTAGATCCCCAAGTCACTCTGGCCATCAAGGCCAGGGTCATATCGAAGGTCGATTATGAGCCGAAATCGCTGAGCCTGTTGCTCAAGCAGGAAAATGCCGGTTGTCCGAAAATCACTCTTACCAGTACCGACGGCCAGCCTTTTTCGATAAGCCATTTCAGGTCGACCGCCGATTTCATAACCGCCGACTACAATCCTTCGGTCAAGGCGATGAGCTTCGTCCTGGAGCCGAAGATCGATATGGCGCGACTGGAAAAGACCTTGAACGGCAGCATCGAAATAGGTTTGACTCATCCCGAATGCAGGACCGTCAGGGTCAGCGTTAATACGCTGCCGAAGTTCAGGATTACACCGATCGTCGCCCGGGGAACCGATCCGAAAGAACCGATAATGAAGAGTATACGGATACTCAGCAACTACGGCGAGAAATTTACGATCGAATCGG
The DNA here is from genome assembly GCA_001303465.1 of Phycisphaerae bacterium SG8_4. Lineage (GTDB taxonomy): Bacteria > Planctomycetota > Phycisphaerae > Sedimentisphaerales > Anaerobacaceae > SG8-4. The sequence continues at coordinate 1,766 of LJTR01000308.1, read as the reverse complement.
CATCGTCAGAGAGAGGCACAGTTAGGATTGTGAACAGTCAGCCAATCAACAAGGGCTATGAGCTTGAAGTCGAAATAAGGCCGCCCGCCGGAAACAAGGTAAGGGTCCTCACAGATAAGCTCCTTGTCAAAACGACAAGCGGCGAGCAACTGGAAATCCCATGTAACGCATATTTTGCCGGAGCCGCTCTGCCTCCGAACGCGGCCAACACGTCGGGCAAGTGCAAGATCTGCGGACCGAGAATCATAACCCCTTCGGGAGTGAACGCCAGAGATTTTTAGGCGGGTCGCCGCCACAAAACTCAGAGCCGCCCCGCCGGATTCTTTTCTCGTGAGCCCAAAAGAAATCTATCTCTTAGGCGCCGCAGGCAGGATGCGCTCCCCTTCTTCGCATAAGCCCCTAACCTCAAAAAAGTTACAGCCCATAAGCACAGACAGACGCCGGCCTTGTCGTTTAGAATTCTGATATAGTGCTCCTGATTAAAAATTCGCGTTCCTGCGCGGGTAAGTGGTTTTACAACTGCAGGTTGTGGTCTTACTCGCCGGAATTTACTACCCTGAAGGGTATATTTGTGCCTTCTTGGCACTTGACAACAAGCGTACTCGTGCTATACTTGTAATAGTTGACATAGTACAAATACCAAGGCTGATTTATGCAGATTCAAATAGACAACGCGTCGGGCAGACCGGTTTATCAGCAGATAATAGACCATGTCAAACGGGACATCGCGTCGGGCAGGCTCACGAGAGATGAGAAACTGCCCACGGTAAGGCAACTGGCCGGCCGGCTCGCGATAAATCCGAATACGATCGCCAAGGCGTATCGGCAACTGGAGCAGGAGGGGATTATCGTCACCAAGCGGGGCGCCGGTGCCTTCGTGGCGAATCTAGACAGCAACCTGAGCAGAGCCGTCAGAAAAAGGATCGTCTGCGAAGAGCTGGAGCGAATCGCGGTGGAGGCTTTTCACATGCAGATCGACTCAAAATCACTATCGCAATGGTTCGGCGACGCCGTTGATAAGTTCAATCTGCCGCCGCAGAAAGGATAATCGAATGAGTGACAGCGCCATCAGAGTGGAGAACCTTGTCAAGTATTTCGATGGCCGGTGTGTACTGGACGGCATCAGCTTCAGCGTGCCGGCCGGATGCATCTACGGCCTGCTGGGGCGAAACGGAGCGGGCAAGACGACGATCATCCGGATCCTGCTGGGTCTCGAACCACCCACGCGCGGACGCTCCTGGCTGCTGGAATCCGAATCGCGCACGCTGTCGCCGAAGACACGCGGCAGGATTGGATGTGTCGCCGAGGGGCACAATCTCATCCAGAGCTACAAGGTCAGCCGGCTTGTGAAGCTGTGCAAGGACCTCTCGACGCAGTGGGACGACAAATCCTTCGACCATTTAATGGAGACGTTTCGCCTGCCGAGAGACCGCAAAGTCAAGGACCTCTCAATGGGTATGCGTGCACAACTGAACCTCGCTCTAGCAATGGCGATAGATCCCGAGCTGCTTATCCTCGACGACCCCACGCTCGGACTCGACACCGTCGCACGCCGGCAGTTTCTCGAGCTTGTCATCGAGGTCATCCAACAGCACGGGCGGACGGTCCTGTTCAGCTCGCACATCCTCAGCGACGTCGAGCGAATTGCCGACCGGATAGGGATACTCACAACGGGCAGGCTCGTTGTGGATTGCCCGCTGGAAGAGCTGAAGCAGCGCGTTAGGAAACTGCGCGTCATCTTCGAAGAATCCGCCCCGGCCGATCTG
>LJTR01000307.1 GCA_001303465.1 Phycisphaerae bacterium SG8_4 | reverse complement strand
TTCAAGAACGCCAATCTAAACGCCGCAGTCAATCTCAAACTCGAATCGGACATCGCAAGTCTTGGCTTTTGCGCCACGTCCCAGCATTCGGATGCCAAGGTGCGACTGACCGCCGGCGAGAAGTTGATTCTTGAGCGAACGATTGACATCGGTCCCACCAGGCCTTTCACCGCAGAAGTGAAGGTTCCGACCGGCACCAAGGAGACGGACCTTAGAGCTTCATTGATCTCGTCGGCGAATGAGACGTTGATTTCTTATCAACCTATTGAGAGGGATTATGATCCCGATCTGCCTGAGGTCGTGAAGGCCCCGCCAGCGCCGGAGGACATCGAGAGGATCGAGCAGCTTTATCTTACCGGCCTGCGCCTGGAGCAGATTCACAACCCGCGTCTGGACCCTGACGATTACTTCATGGAGGCATTGAAAAGAGATCCTGGTGACTCAAGAACCAATACCATACTCGCCGTCAAATACAATAAGCGCGCCATGTACAAGCAGGCCGAGCAGATGCTCAGAAAGGCCATCGATAGAATTTCTGCGGACTACACCAGGCCGGGAAACACCGAGGCCTATTATCATCTTGGACTCGCCCTTGAGGCGCAGGGACAGTTCGACGAAGCCGCAGACGCGTTCTATAGAGCCACGTGGGACTACGCCTTTCACTCGCCGGCCTACTATCAGTTAGCCGAGCTTTCTTGCAGGAAGGGCGATTTCACCTCGGCGCTGGAGCAGATCGATCATTCACTGTCAACGAACGCTCTGAACACAAAGGCCTTGAACGTAAAGGCCGCAATCTTGAGAAAGCTCGGCAGATTCGATGAGGCCAAACAAATCGCGACTGACATTCTCACCGTGGATCCGCTGGATTTTATGGCAATGAAAGAGCTGTCTCTTGGTCAGATCGCTTTGGGCAGGCAGAAAAGGGGAAAGAGAGCCCTGGCCGACCTGGAGAGAAAGCTGGGCGGCCAGGTCGAGTCCTATCTTGAACTCGCTGTAGAGTACGGCAATGCTGGCTTATGGGATGAGGCAATCGAAGTCCTCTCCCGCCCCGTTGCCAATAAACTCCAGTTCGCAGGTACGTATCCGATGGTGCATTACTATCTCGGATATTTCCACCGCCAAAACGGCGACGAGACAGACGCTTCAAGACATTTCTCGCAGGCGGCGAAAATGCCGATGGATTATTGCTTTCCGTTCAGGCTGGAGTCTATTGAAGTGCTGAATTGTGCAATCCAAAACAATCCCGACGACGCCCGCGCCTATTACTATCTCGGCAATCTCCTTTACGATCTTCAGCCACAGGAGGCTATCGCCCTGTGGGAGAGGTCGCGCGAGAAGGACGATTCACTTGCCATTGTACATCGTAATCTTGGCTGGGCCTATTACCGAAGCGACGGCGATATCCCGAAGGCCGTCGCCAGCTATGAGAAGGCTGTTGCCCGCAATCGCAAAGACGCCAGGCTCTACTTCGAATTGGACTGCCTGTATGAGGCCGGCAACGCGCCACTCGACAGACGCCTCGCCCTCTTCGAAAACAACCACGAAACGGTTGTGCAGCGCAACGACAGCTTTTTGCGCGAGATCATGGTTCTGATGCTGGCCGGAAGGTATGACGAATCGCTTGACTTTCTCGCCAACAATCACTTCCACGTCCGCGAAGGCGGGGGTCACATCCATGATGTGTACGTCGACGGCCACCTGCTCAGAGGCTTGCGGTACCTTAAGGCAGGCAAGTTCGACGAGGCCCTCAAGGATTTCCATGCGGCCTCAAAGTACCCGGAGAACCTTTCGGTCGGAAGGCCGAGAAACGACGGGCGTGCTCCACAGGTGGCGTACCATATAGCTACGGCATACGAGGCGCTCGGCAATGAAGAGAAGGCTGGCGAGTACTACAAGAAAGCTGTCGGGCAGAGAGTTTCGGGCGGCCCGTCCGAGGCCCGGTTTTACCAGGGATTGTCTTTCTGCAAGCAGGGCCGGCAAGACGTGGCCGACAAGATGTTCGATGAGCTGATAAGGTCTGGACAGCAGAGACTCGCCGAAAGGAGCACCGTCGATGTCTTTGCCAAGTTCGGAGAGGGTCAAACTGCGGCGGCCCGCAAGGCCTCGGCTCACTACGCACTGGGCCTGGGCTATCTGGGCAAGGGCCAGAGCACCAAGGCCAAGACTGAATTTGAGAAGGCGGTCGAGCTGAATGTAAGTCATGTATGGGCCAGAGCCCGGTTGGCCGAATTGGACAAACAATAGACGCCGGTCAATTACCGTAATCCCGGACGGTGTCGAACATCGCCAGGACGTTCTCGACGGGAGTTTCCTCCAGAATAGTGTCGTGACTTGCGCCGGCTATGTATCCTCCGCCCGGCGCCATGATATCGAGGGCCTCCCGCGTTTTCTGACGGACCGTCTCGGGGGTACCTTCGATGAGCACATGATGCGAGTCGATAGCGCCGTTGAAGAGAATCTTGTCCCCGAAGTCTGTTTTAAGTTGTGAGAGGTCCATACCGTAACAGGACGGCTGAACGGCGTGCAGACCATCGAGTCCGATGTCGATCATCAATGGGATGAGCGGAGCGAAACCTCCACAACAGTGAAGCTGGACCTTCAGGCGATAGCAGTGGCCAAGGTCTATGAGTCTTCTCAAATGCGGCAGGACAAATCGCTCAAAAAGTTCAGGGCTGAGCAGAGGACCGGTCTGACTTCCCAGGTCGTTTCCGATGAAGAATATGTCGATGACGTCGCCGGCGGAATCGAATATCCGCTCACTTACCGCTGCGTAGTAGTCGATCAGATGCTGCATCACGGCGTCGACAAGCCCCGGCTCATCATACATCTTCATGTACATGTTTTCCATGCCCAGCAGATCGATGGCATCATGCCAGAAGGGCGACCAGTCGCCGCCGAGGATTGCGTATTGCCCGTTGTAAACAAGAGCTTGTGATCTGACCTTCGAGACGTCCGTCCATGCCGGATCGGGCCAGGGATAATCGTGAACGTCTTTTAGCGTGGCGCTGGCCAGCGGATGGCTCATGGGCTGACCGTAGCCCAGCCCTTCGCGCTGCACGCCGAACACCGTTCGATATGTCGCACCTTCGGACAGCTCAAAGTCCGGGCCGGAGTACTCGGCGAAGACCCTGCGGAAATCATCGCCGAGCCGGATGCGCAGACCTTCATCGTCAAGCTGAAGTTGGCGTTTCGCCTTGTCCCAGAACTCGACCGACGCCCCGCACCAGCACGGTACGCGGTCGGGCTGCTCGTGCTCGAATGCCGTCAGCACACGTTCTCGAGATGTCGTTTGCATGTTGATGCCTCTATCATGTCCACATCGGGATTTGAGCAGACGAATCATAACACGAATTGCGCGAAACGGACAGTCCACTGTGCCGAATCGTGCATTCTTTTGCACTTGACAGGGCACACTCGGCTGCTATTGTTCATGGCCTATGAACGGCAGACAAACATTGGAAACATGTACAGATGGGCGTCAATAGCGATGATATCCTGCAGATGCGGGGGATCGTGAAGGATTTCGGCGGCACACGGGCGCTCGACGATGTCGATTTCGAAGTTCGCTCAGGCGAGGTTCATGTGCTGATCGGCGAAAACGGCGCAGGCAAATCGACGCTGATGAACGTGCTGGCCGGCCGATTCGACGACTATCAGGGACAGATAATCTTCGACGGCCAGAAGGTCAGAATCGCCAATCCCAGGCAGGCTCGTGATCTGGGCATCGGCATCATCTACCAGGAATTGAGCGTGCTGGCAAATCTGTCCGTGGCTGAGAACATAATGCTCGGAGAGGAACCCAGCGGTCGCTGGACGCGAAAGCTCGACCGGGCTCAGCTCAGCGCCGAGGCCCGCAAGACAATAGCGTATCTGAATTTTGATCTCGATCCTCATGAGCGGGTTGAGGCGTTGAGCACAGCCAGGCAGTGTCTTGTCGAAATCGCCGCGTCGGTGCGCAGGAATGTCAAACTGCTGGTGTTCGACGAACCCACGGCCTCGCTGGGCCGTGAGGATACCGAGAAATTGTTTGAGGTCATCAGAGACCTGAAGGCCAATGGTCTGGCAATAATCTACATCTCGCACCGGCTGGCGGAATTGGCTGCGATTGCCGACGTTGTGACGGTGCTGCGGGACGGAAAGAACGTGGGAACCAAAGCGATCGGCGAATGCCCTGTCTCCGAGATGTCCCGCATGATGCTGGGGCATGTCCTCTCTGAGGTCTTCCCCGAAAAGACGAACAAGCCCGGCAGGTGTATCCTGAAGGTCAGAGGATTGACAAGGAAGGGGAGCTTCGATGATATCAGCTTTGACCTGCGAGCCGGCGAAGTCTTGGGCATCGCGGGCCTGCTCGGCTCGGGCCGCACCGAAATTGCGCGAGCCATGTTCGGAGCCGACAGGGCATCCGGCGCTGTGGAGTTTCGAGGCCGGCCTTTGACGAAACGCAGCCCGCAAATCTGCTGCCTTGGCGGAATAGGCATGGTCTCGGAAGACCGCAAGCGCCATGGAAACATCACGGGACGATCGGTCGCTGAGAATTTGAACATAAGCATCCTCGAGCGACTCAGCGGCTTTCTCGGATTTCAATCCCGGCGCCGACTCACCGCACAGGCTCAATCGATGATTGGTAGGCTGAAGATCAATCCCCCGAAACCAGCCATGAACATCCAGCAGCTCAGCGGCGGCAATCAGCAGAAGGTCATTGTGGGACGCTGGCTGGCGCTTAATCCGCAGGTGATCATCTTCGACGAGCCGACGCAGGGAATCGACATCGCGACCAAATCGCAGATCTATGAGCTTATCATGAAGCTCGCCTGCGAGGGCAAGGGGATCATTCTGATCTGCTCTGAATTGATCGAGTTGGCAAAACTGGCCGACCGGATATTGGTTGTCCGTGACGGCCGCCTGGCCTCAGAGATGGAAGGGCCGATCGACAACGTGGATTTGCTCTTCGAGGCCTGTGCACAAAAGAAGGAATCGGCATGAGCGGCGAATTGACGAAGGCGATACGAGAGAGTATAGACAGGTTCTCCTTCCAGAAACTGCTCCAGGCCTCCATCTTGCTGCTTCTGCTGGCGCTGTGTGCGTTTGCCTCCTTCAAGATCCCAACGTTTCTGACCTGGACCAATCTTGTCGATAACTTGCTGACAAATGCGGCGGCTATAGGGGTAATCGCTCTGGGGATGACCTTCATTATGATTGGCGGCGGATTCGACCTGTCGGTCGCTTCGATGACCGTGGTCTGCAGCATTGTTCTGGTTATGACCATGGACCGGCTTTCTCCCTACGGTGCGGGGGTCGCGATCTCAGGCGCGCTTCTGCTGACGGCCCTGACCGGAATAGTACTGGGTGCGATCAACGGCATGCTGATCGGGTACGTCAAGGTGAATCCCTTCGTTGTCACCTTGTGCACCATGCTGATCTTCCGGGGAATTGCGCTGATCCTCACAGGCGGCGGCCAGACCCAGCAGGTTGGTGATGTGCCTCTGCGCAAACAATTCGACTGGCTCTATGACGCCCATGTGCCGCTGCTGGGCGCTGGTTACAGTATTTCAGTGCCTATCATACTTCTCCTGATCGTGTTCGTTCTTGGCATCTATCTGCTGCGGTTCACTCGTTTCGGCCACTACGTCTACGCCATCGGCGGCAACGAAGAAGCAACATGGCTGGCGGGCGTAAACACCCGTCTGGTAAAGACCGTAACATATATGCTGTGCGGTTTTACGTGCGCTGTGGCGGCAGCAATTTTCGTGGCAAAGACCGAGACCGCCGGGGCCGAAAGCCACATGGGTATGGAGCTGGTCGTGATAGCGAGCGTTATCGTAGGCGGCACACCGCTGGGCGGCGGAAGCGGGGGGCTGACATCAACCGTTATTGGCTTGCTATTGCTGCGCATAATAGATAACCTGTTGACGCAGTTCAGTATCGGGCCCCAGTACCGTCCCGTAGTCACTGGTCTGATCATTCTGGTTGTAGTTACTATCGATGTGCTGGCTAAGCGGCGCAACAGCAGATGAGTTTGGCAGTCTTCTCGCCGCAGTCTCTGGGAGCAAAAAAAGAATGAGTCGTAGAACACTTCTGATAGTATGCAGCACGTCAGCAATGTTGGGCACAATGCTTGCCGGCTGCGGGAAGGGCGGCGATCAACAGGCGCGCAAGCGGCAGATCGGCTTTTTGATGACACTCGATCATCCCTACTGGCAGAACATGCGACTTGGGGCCGAGGATGAGGCAGAGAAACTCGGCATCAAGGTGACGATTCTCAATGCCAAGGAAGATCCCGTCCTGCAGATCGAGCAGATAGACGAAATGATCGCCAAACGCGTGGATATTGTGTGTCTGGTGCCCATGAAGAAGGAGCCACTGGTGCGCGGGGTCCAGATGCTGAACCGGGCCAATATCCCAGTGATAATTGTCAATCGCGAGATCGGCGAGGACTGTCAGTACACCTGCTATACCGGTACGGACACGTACGCCGGGGCGGTGGTTTCGGCCAGGATACTGGCCGAGGCGATAGCCGGTAGCGGCCAGATCGTGGAGTTTCACCAGCATCTCGGGACCGGGCCTGAGGTCGCACGCAGCCAGGCCCTGCGTGACGTGCTCAGGGACTACCCTGACATTGAGCCGGTGGCGCGCATACCGCATAAGGGTGAGCGTGATATTGTGAAGACCGAGATGCAGACACTCCTGCAGAGATATCCGGACCTGAAGGGCATTTACGCCCACGGGGACAATTTTGCGATCGCGGCCGCCCAGGTATGTCAAAAGGCCGGGCGCAGCGACATCAAGGCCGTCGGCATGGGCGGCAGCGAAGAGATGATCGAGGCGATCAAGCAGGGATTGGTGACAGGAACCAGCTACCAGCAGCCAGAAGAAGAGGGCCGCAGCGCTGTACGCCTGGCCGTCAAGTACCTCAATGGCGAGAAGCTCGACAAGACCTACCCGATTAGCTGCCCGGC